>CAJXOI010000152.1 GCA_913057885.1 uncultured Micavibrio sp. | reverse complement strand
CGCTTCAGGGGAGTTTTCTTCGGACGTTATTCTATCAAGCTGTTGTTGTTGAGAAGATGGTCGTGCGCGCTCCTGCATGGCAACGACAGCGCACATCAAACTGACATCACTCACATTGATTTGCCCCGAGAGAAGCGGCATCAACTCTAGAGAGACAGATGCCTCGTCCACCTGTCCTTGAAAGGCAAAGGCGCCTTCGGACGTGCCGCTATCCATTTCGACATTCGTAATACGTATTTTTGGTGAAGGTAAAAACGCCGCGCGCAATTCACCATTTAATGCCAAATTATAACCCGTTGCTTTTTCAACCTGCGCTTTGATTTCCTCGCGGTACTGACCCCAGTCTATAAAGCTTGGCACAATCAATAAGGCCGCAAAAATTACAACCAAAACAGACAATATAGAAAATAGATATTTCATGTCGGGATCCTCAAGTTACGATACTGTTATGACTTAATGCTGTGGCGCAAAAATGGCAAGCTTAATCAGAGTTTATCACGATATTTTTCGATTACTCGAATAAGGTCTTTCATTACTGGGAAAGCCTCCGCCTTAAATCCATCTTTATCCTCATCAGGCATGGTGTCCAACAAATCACGAAAGATTTGGTTCAATAAGGCAATAAAACTGTCAATATTGACGCCTTTGGACTTTATTACTTCGGCGTTTGATTGCATCAATCTCTGAGACAACATATCAATAACGGCGCGGATGGTTGGATCTGATTTTTCCAACTTAACCTTAAAATCATCGCGATGAATAACGATAAGATTACAGTCCTCTGCAGCTTCAGCAGAAGCTGTGCGCTTGCCACCCATGATAACCGCAGTTTCTCCGAAAATATCCCCGGGCTCTAGAATACCCAATTCAATTTTCTTATTCCCTTTAACGGAATAGATACGAACTTTACCAGATTGGATCATAAAAGCCGTGTAGGCCTCATCACCCTCATTCACTATTCTTTGTCCTTTGGAAAAGGCGCGGCGCTCTAGGATTTTTGAATAAACCATAACAGAATCATTATGGCATATACGTGGGCATTAGACCATATATTGTCCACCATTGACCGACATTGTAGCACCGTTAATAAACGCGGCGTCTGAAGAGGCCAAGAATGACACCGTCGCGGCAATCTCCTCTGGTTTACCCATACGTCCTCTTGGAATTTGCTTTACAATATTTTCCAAAACACCCGCATCCATCGCCGCCGTCATTTCCGTTTCAATGTAACCCGGACATATGGCATTGACCGTAATTTTCTTTATGGCGTTTTCCAATGCCAATGATTTTGTAAACCCAATCATACCGGCCTTGGCTGCCGCGTAATTGGTTTGCCCCATCTGCCCCTTTTGTCCGTTAATTGAAGAGATATTAATGACCCGACCCCATCCGCGTGTTCTCATACCTGGTACCAACACACGGCACATATTAAAACAACTATCCAGATTGATGCGCATCACTGTGTGCCAATCCTCAACATCCATCTTGTGCAACATTTTGTCACGTGTAACGCCGGCGTTATTAACCAATATATCCATCTCAAGGTCTTTACATGCCTTTTCAACGGCCTTGAAATCGGCCACATCAAACTTTAAGGTCTCTATTCCCGTCTCTCTCTCAAATTCAGCCGCAGCATTTTTGTTTCCCGCGTAATTGGCAATAACATGATGCCCATCTTCTTTTAATTTTTTGGAAATTGCTGCACCAATACCACGTGTTCCACCCGTGACAAGTGCCGTTTTTTTGTCTGCCATATTTATCTCCTTTGACAGGATTTTTTTTACCACAGACCATCAAAACTGCACGCTGTTTTATTGCTGTGGTGCAACAAAATTGTGCCTATTTCTCAATACACACGGCGATCCCCATACCACCACCGATGCATAACGTCGCAAGGCCTTTTTGGGCATCATCACGACGCAGCATTTCATGGATCAATGTCACCAAAACACGACATCCAGAAGCACCAATCGGGTGGCCAAGCGCAATCGCTCCACCATTCACATTGACCTTTTCCGGGGGCAGACCGAGTTCTTTTACAACGGAACAAGCTTGCGCAGCAAATGCCTCGTTCGACTCTATCAGGTCAACGTCATCAGCCGACCAACCCGCCTTTTCCAATGCCTTTTTCGATGCTGGAATTGGGCCTGTCCCCATCACCGCAGGGTCAACCCCTGCCGTTGCCCAGGACGTGATTTTGACAAGCGGTTTTAAACCGCGTTTCTCGGCCACAGATGCCTTCATAAGCATGACAACCGCCGCTCCATCATTAAGACCAGATGCATTACCCGCCGTGACCGTTCCATCCTTTTTAAAGGCTGGTTTTAATTTCTGCATACCCTCGAATGTTGCGCCTGCCCGTGGAAATTCATCCGTATCAAACACAACTTCGTCGCGTTTCACCTTCACAGTGATGGGGACAATCTCGTCCTGGAACTTACCATCCTTAATCGCGGCTTCTGCTTTGTTTTGCGAGGCTACGGCAAATTCATCCTGTTGTTCGCGCGTAAGTTCAAATTGCTCTGCTATATTTTCCGCTGTGATACCCATATGATAATCATTGAAGGCGTCCCAAAGACCGTCTTTAATCATAGTATCCGTCATTGATACATCACCGAATTTTGTGCCGTCACGCATATGCATTGCATGGGGCGAGAGGGACATGTTTTCTTGTCCCCCGGCAATGACAATATCCGCATCACCACATAGGATTGATTGCATCCCCATCGCAACGGAGCGCAAGCCTGATCCACAAACCTGATTGATTGTCATCGCCGTTTTTGAATCAGAAATACCCGCAGAAATCGCTGCCTGCCGCGCAGGGTTTTGTCCTGTAGCCGATGTTAAGACCTGTCCCATCAAAACGTCATCCACCTCATCTGCTTTCACTGACGTTTGTTGCATAACATCTTTTATAACCGCCGCGCCTAATTCATGCGCCGGTACCTTTGACAATGTCCCACCAAAATTTCCAATTGCAGTTCGTTTTGCAGCAACAATAACAATAGGATCATTCATGATTTTTCTCCTTCAGCTCTTTCAAGTTACTTTACCGCTTTTGATATAATTCACAATCGGTTTCCAACAATCATCAACCGCCTTATCACTGGCCATAAGCCCAATATGTCCCGTATCAATGGTGATCAATGATCTGCCAGCCGTGAGAGGTTTTAGGGACTGCATTGGAACTAGGTTATCTTTTTCGCCCGCAACAATCATGGTGTTTTTTGGCAGAGCTTTATCATCAACAATAGATTCACTTACTCTCCACTCTCCGTTCATCACCTTATTATCGCGATACCAATCGAATAAACATGTTTGGATGACGGACTTACTAACCGCCCGCCCCTCGTTCAACCAATCTTCGACACGCACGAAACGATCCGGATTTTTAACATCCGGAAATTTCCGAAATTTTTTCAAAACTTGTAAGGGGTCTATAGCCCAAAATAAAGACTGCACAAAATCTGTCGGGATAATATCGTCCATGGCGTGCGTTTGCATTGCCATTCCTTGAATACGCATTTGCTGATCCATCGTTTGGTATGAAAAATCCCATGGCGGCGCAATTAAAACAGATTTTCCAATTTTCTCTTTT
>CAJXOI010000151.1 GCA_913057885.1 uncultured Micavibrio sp. | reverse complement strand
ATCCAAACCGTTGCACAAAACGGCCTCAGCATCATTGTGGGATATTGACGATGGTGTGATTTGCCTTGAATTCACGGGCAAGATGAATGCGTTGGATGAACCCGTTTTTGAAACCATCCATAAAGCAATCAGCTTGATTGAAGATGAAAAATCCGATTACAAGGCGTTAGTGATTTATAACGAAGGCACGCATTTCAGCGCTGGTGCAAATTTGGGTCTGGCGATTTTTGCGATGAATATCGCCCTTTTCCCACAAATCGAAGAAATGGTCTCGGGCGGGCAAAAGGCATACATGGCCCTGAAACATGCGCCGTTTCCTGTTGTGTCTGCGCCATCCGGGTTTGCCTTTGGCGGCGGATGTGAAATTCTGTTGCATTCCGATCACGTGCAACTTCATGCCGAAACATACACAGGTTTGGTCGAGGTTGGCGTTGGCTTGATCCCTGGATGGGGCGGATGTAAGGAGCTTGTTCTAAGGTATCAAGAAAAAGAGGCCGCTCAATATGCCAAAGCCGCCGAGGTGGTCGAGGGAGATAAAATCTGGTTCTCTCCTGATAAATCACCGATGGGTGCAATCAGGAAGGCGTTTGAAATTATCGGTACGGCCACAGTCGCCAAGTCGGGGCCAGAGGCAAAAGACATTTACTTCCGCGACAGTGACGGCGTGACGATGAACCGTGATCGGTTGTTGTTTGACGCAAAACAAAAGGCATTGGAAATGGTTGATGGGTATAAGGCGCCCGAAAAACGTGATGATATTCGTCTGCCCGGCCCTTCTGGGAAAATGGCGATGGATATGGCAGTGGCGGATTTGCGTACATCAGGGAAAGCCACGCCTTATGACGTGACCGTGTCTTCGGCCTTAGCAACCGTCCTGACAGGCGGAGATAAGGCGGATTGGACAGAGCCTGTCAATGATGATGACCTTTTGAAACTGGAATTAAAAGAATTCATGAAATTGGTCAAAAACGAAGGCACGATGGCCCGCATTGAGCATATGTTGGCCAAAGGAAAACCGCTTAGGAATTAGAATGTCTCTGACCCAACAAATTGACGTTTATTGTGAACGGACGGATTTTACATTTTGGTCTGAACCGATCAACGCCATAACAAATGCTGCTTTTATTATTGCGGGAATTTTTGCATGGCGGCTTTATCGTCAAAATGGGCAACACGATATCTATGCCCCTTATTTAATTGGGTTGATGTTTGCCATTGGGATCGGAAGCTTTTTATTCCACACCCTTGCAACAAGATGGGCAGGGCTTGTTGATATTATTCCTATTGGATTGATTATCTTTACCTTCCACGTGGCCATGATGCACCGTGTCGCAGGCTGGAGTATTTATGTGTCTGTCCTCTCGCTTGGGATTATTCCTATGTTTGGATATATCGCCTATCAATTGCCGTTGGAATTTATGGGCTCGACCAAGGCTTATTCCCCTATTTTGCCACTTCTTTTAATTTATGCTTACTACGCACCACAACGTGTGTTGTTATTGGCAACCTTTGCAACATTCGGTATCTCTATGACGTTCCGCATAATGGATGATCACATTTGCGATGTGTTCCCGTACGGCGTACACTGGATGTGGCATATTTTGAATGGGACTTCCCTCTATCTGGCTTTTTGTGCATACATCTTGTCCCTAAAAAATTAAAGGAAATTTAACTAAAATTTTATAGAATATCATGATGAGATATTTATTCGTTTTAATCGCTTTCTTAGGGCTCGGGCTGTTTTCACATGTTAATGAGGCTCAGGCTTTGTTTGGTGGTGGGCCAACATGCCCAGGAAAATACAAAAATCTAAAATCTGCTGACGTCGATAGTGACCTTTATAAGGGTCACTGCGGCCTGGTTATTTGCACAAATGAAGGGCGTGCCGGCATCGGGGGGTGTACAGAGTTGCAAAAGGCCGCCTATAAAAAACGTAAGGCGATGAATTGTAAACCTGTTCCACCGACATCCCAGTGCATACGAAATACAAGGTAAGTGATGTTCGGGCTTTTTGGTAAAAAAGATAAAAACAAAGCGGAAGATACTGAAGGCAACCCTGACGATGTTGATGTATCGCACCTATCCGACGCCAAACAACAACTCTTTGCCCAGCTAAAGGCAAAACGAGAAGAACTTGGCCCCGAAGAGATTGAAAGAATGCAAAAAGCGGTCAAGCTTGATGCTCTTAAAAAACAAATGAAATCCGATATTGAAAATGATGAAGATAAACGTAATCGTTTGTTGGATGAAATTCGGTTTGGTATGAAAAGCGAGACTTAGGAAAAAACGTTAAGGCGAAGCCTTCTCATAGCGCCGTGCTCTTCTAGGGCTTTGATATAGGGGTCTTCTTTACTGACCCATCGGCGGTCACGGAAACAAAAAACAAAATCGGCACTGCCGTCGGCGTTGCACCAAACTTTTTCTCTGTCAGTTCCTGGATATTCCACAAATGAGAGCCCATCGCGCATCGCAAAATGAGCGATAAAATCGAAATCTTCTATTTGTCTTTCAATGGCAGTTTTACGTGTTAACTGATAAAGGTTATATGCCGACTCACTTATGACGTCGAAGGCGGTTTCCCCTGAAAATTGTATATTTTCTTCAAAAATTTCTGCGAAAATATTCTGTGTCTGGTTCCGCGGCTGAATCACGACACCATGGGAATGCAAGACATCCATAATAGCATTGCATTCGGCAACTGTGTAGGGGTAGGGGCTGTCTTTCGCAAGGCCGAAGAAAAGCTCCGCTTGTGGCGAGAGGCCTTTATGGTTTTGAAAAGGGACGATAACAGTATTCATAAGCACAGTTCTAAAACAAAAAATACTATATGTCAAACAATGCTTTATTCTCTTTTTACTATTTCGTGCTACACTAAAAAACAATAAAAAATAAAAGTGGGGTTTGAAATCTATGCCAATTTATAATGCACCTCTGGATGATATTCGTTTTGTCCTTCATGAACTGTTGAATGTTGAACAATTAAGTGAGTTGCCAGGGTTTGAAGAAGCCACACGCGACCTGATCGACCCTATCTTGGAGGAAGGTGCAAAAATTTGTCAGGATGTTTTGTTTCCGCTTAATCAGGTTGGCGATCAAGAGGGATGTACATTTGATAATGGTGATGTCAAAACCCCCACAGGGTTTAAAGAGGCCTATGATACCTTTTGTGAAGGCGGGTGGACGGGTTTGAGTGCCGATCCGGAATTTGGGGGTATGGGCTTGCCGATGACAATCAACACGGTGATGCAGGAATTGATTTGTGCGTCCAATTTTTCATTTGGCATGTATCCGGGACTGTCCCAAGGTGCGTATGAGGCAATGCATCATTTTGGTTCGGACGAACAAAAGGAAATCTATTGCACAAAATTGGCTGAAGGCACATGGACAGGCACAATGAATTTGACCGAACCGCATTGCGGAACGGATCTGGGTTTGATCCGGACAAAGGCCGTGCCATGTGATGATGAGGGTACATATGAAATTACAGGGCAAAAAATTTATATTTCGGCGGGGGAGCATGATTTGGCGGAAAATATTGTGCATCTTGTTTTGGCAAGGCTACCTGATGCCCCCGCAGGTGTAAAAGGGATTTCCCTGTTTGTTGTGCCGAAATTCTT
>CAJXOI010000150.1 GCA_913057885.1 uncultured Micavibrio sp. | reverse complement strand
GATGAGGGGTATGGTTCGTGACCTTCACATGAGGGTCGGTCATTGGTGGTACCGGAACCGGCTTAACGGCCTTCTTCTTTCTTTTGCTCTGGGCCTTGGTCTTGGCCGGTCCCTTCTTCTTGACCACCTTGTACATCAAACCCTTTCGCATCAGGTAGGTAACGTTGGCCTCAGTGGATGTTGAATCCACCGAGACAATCTATAAAAAAGCGCGTTCAATCGGCGCAGATTACTATTGTTCTCGGTCTTTTGTTGATCAAAATGGTTATGGCCGATTGCAACAAGGGCACCGTATCGGCATGTCTTCAATTACGGCGATGATTGCGGATGCCTTGGTTGGTGAATGGCATGGCGTGTTTAAGGCAGATAACGGATGGTTATACGTTGCAGTCCATGCAGATAATGTTGCTCCGGACGGAGATCGTTTTTTTCGTGTGGAGGAAGAGGCGTACGCCCATTTTATGGAGAAAGCAAAGGGATATAAATGGCCCAAGAGCTATGCTCCTGCAAATTGGAATCTTAATAACAGTGACGGGGAAATTGAGCTTTCACAAATTGTTGATGACATACCATCTGTTCAGTTAAAGCCAACAAATATTAATGCGCTTTTTGGTGGAACAGCGAATAAGAATTTGGCTTTGATCATATTGGCTATTTTTATTGGTCTGTTGTTTTTGTCAGTTATTTCTCAATCTCTTTTCAATGCAGCTTTGCCAGAGAGAATTAGCGATCCGTCGCCCTCTATTGAAGTAAGGGGGTCATTGACTGTCCCTCCGCAAAGGATTGATGTCGCAACAGATCCTATACAAGCTCTCATTGCTGAGACATCAATGCCAAGGCCATCTGCCATTTTGGTGGCTTGTGTTGAAAATTTTGATGATTTAATGGTTTCTATCCCGGGGTGGAATATTGATCTAATGCGGTGCCGTGGAAATTTTGTTGAGGCGATATGGCGTCGCGGTGTTGGCAATTTAGAGACCTTGCAAAGTAGCCTCTCGGAATTGCCTTTTGGGGTCAGTAAAACATATGGTTCAAGTGGAGATTTCCTTGCGTCCCGAGTAATTAATATTCCTCAAGAGCACATGAATAGGCTAGAATTATCACAACGTGAGCAAGCGCTTATTGCCCTTAATAATCGTTTTAGCGGTTTCGGAAATTTACAGGTGCGCGACATTCGCCCGGAATCGAATCAAAGACGCAACCGCGTCAGGCAGACGCAACAACCAGGAGAGGCCAGGCTGACATTACAAGACATACCCTCATTGAATGTTATTTTAAGAACAGAGATGTCCCCAGAGGTTATTAAAGAGAATGTTAACATTCCGGGATTAAAATTTAATATTATAGAATGGGATATGCGAAGTGGTTTGTGGGCCTATGACATGCAGATTTACCTTTTCCCTGAAAACCATAATGATAGACAAGGTTAGAGTAAGGCAGTGACGATGATGAAAATATTGTATAAAAAAACACCCCTTATATTTGGATTAACACTGGCTTTAATGATGATGGGCAGCGTGCTTGAGGCCACGGCACAAATTCCAGGCAGTGTTTTAGAGCGTGATGGGGGGGCTGAAACAATTCCGGATAGCGAAGTGTCGGATGACACCACTGAAACGATGACGGCCGGAGATCCTTGTCCTGAACCGAAGCAAGCATTGGAAAACACACCTAATGACCTGAAAAATATTCAAGAGGATATAACGCGCTTTACGCTCTGTTTACAAAGGGCACAACTTTTAAACCGTTTAAACGACTTGGCAAAAGAAAATCTTGATACAATCAACACAACCTTTGATGACAAGGTGACGGGGCTGATGGAGGCAGTAGAGCCTCCACAAATGCCACAAATTGCAATGCCTGCAGCCCCTTCAATTCCAAGTGTCGAACCCTTATCGGAAGATGGCGGTGAAGAAGATGCTACGACGTCTACGCCAATGCCTATGGCTCAGCCAGCACCAAGCCTGCCAAATTCAACATGGATGATACGAGAAGTTACGGGCCGGGGTGGTGAATTGGTCGCCATATTGGTGGATGATCAAGATAACCTAACACAGGTAAAAAGTGGGGAGACTCTGCCTGATAGTGATATGGTTGTAGAGACGGTATCGCCGACTGAAGTTTCTGTTAAAAGTAATGATGATATTATCAAATTGGATTGGATGGATTGATGATAGGCAGCTTAACAGCTTCAAAATCAAAAACAATTGATGTCGGTGATTGGCCGGTTGATAAACCGTTAACGTCCGAGGGTGGCCCGCTTGATCGTGGTGGGCAGTTACGCAATATTGCGGCATATTTTGCAGATGGACGTTTTTTGGTTTCAAAATCCCACCAAAATAACCCTCTTGTCCTCAGTTTATTGGCGGAAATAAGATTGCTCGGGTATTCGCCGCCAAAAATTGAAACGGCCGATATTAATAAAGTTCAGGCATGTTATGATGAGCAATCAGGAACAGGGCATTTTAGAGGGCGTAAAGATGAGGCGCGCATGCGCCGTGATGTTTTGGAAATGGTTGCAGATATGGCAAAGCGCCGTGCATCAGATATCCATGTTGTTGTTTATGAACAATCTTGTATTGTGCGAGCCCGTATTGACGGATCGATGGAGCATATTGCCGAATGGCCTCCCGAATATGGGCACAGTTTCTGCGCCGCGGCCTTTACGATGGCCGATGCTGCCGACGTGAACTATCAGCCCTATGAATATCAGGGCGCGCGTGTTTCAAACCGTAAAGATTTGCAATTGCCTCCCGGGGTCATCTCGTTACGTTTGCAATTTAACCCTACTGTTTATGACGGACGCGCCATGATTGTTCGTTTGTTGTACGCCACTGACGAGTCTACAGCAGGGGACGTGACTGCACTTGGTTTTACGCCAGAACAGCTTGAAGATTTTGAATATTTGAGAACCAAGCCGTTTGGAATCAATATTGTTGCTGGGCCTACAGGCCACGGGAAATCAACTACACTGCAGCGAAATATCATTTCGATTTTGCAAGAACATCAATATAATATCGCCTTCTATACTGTTGAAGATCCGCCGGAATACCCGATTCCCGGTGCGGTGCAGATGCCGGTGACGAACGCATCGACAGCCGAAGAACGTGCGCGTGAATTTACAAAGGCGATTTCGGCATCCATGCGTTCCAACCCCGATCGTATCATGATCGGTGAGGTTCGTGACGCCGCATCAGCGGGATTGGCCTTTGAGGCATCGATGACCGGTCACCAAGTTTGGACAACATTGCATGCTAACGATGCTTTGACTATCCCTTTTCGTCTTCGCGATTTGGATGTTGAGGAATTCAAACTCTGCGATCCCGATTTGTTGACAGGGCTGATCTCACAACGTTTGATAAGAGTTCTCTGTCCAGATTGTTCAAAGCGTATTGAAGAGCATGATTTAAGTCACAATTTATTGGCGCGTCTTGAAAAAGCGGATATTCCTATTGAGAAGTTACGTGCGCATAACCCTGCGGGCTGTAAAACATGCGGAGAAGGCAATGGATATAAGGGGCGGTCTGTGATTGCGGAAATCATTATTCCTGACGCTAAATTCATGGAGTATATTAAAAAAGATGATAAGCAAGGAGCCGAAAGATATTGGCTGACCCACCTTAATGGGCGTTGCCTTATGGAACATATGATTG
>CAJXOI010000149.1 GCA_913057885.1 uncultured Micavibrio sp. | reverse complement strand
CAGTTTTTAAAGTTCCGGAATTACCATACGCCTACGATGCTCTTGATCCGTATATGAGTGCAGAAACGTTGGAATATCATCATGACAAACACCATCAGGCATATGCTACTAAAGGGAATGAGATGATTGAAGGGACAGGCATGGAAAATGCCTCTATCGAGGATATTATGATCTCGACATTCAAAGATCCTGCAAAGCATGGCTTATTTAATCAGGTTGGACAATTTTATAATCATGTCCATTTTTGGAACTGGATGAAACCGAATGGTGGTGGCACGACGCTGCCATCTGCGTTGGAAAAACAAATCAATGACGATTTGGGCGGATTTGATTCATTTCGTAATGATTTTTTGGCAAAAGGTGCGGGCCAATTCGGCTCTGGTTGGGTTTGGTTGGCGATGGATAATGCCAGCGGCAAGTTAGAAGTGTTGAATTCACCTAACGGTGAAAATCCGGTTGTATACGGTAAGACACCATTATTGGGATGCGATGTTTGGGAACACGCATATTATATTGATTATCGTAACGCCCGTCCGAAATACCTTGAGGCCTTTATCGATAATTTGGTCAATTGGGATTACGTTGCTGAACTTCACGAGCAAGGCCCCCTGAAAATCGCAGCATAATATACACACAATAAAATATTGTGAAAAATAATGCGTTGGATGATTGCAATGGATGAATTCCATGCTAATGTCCAACGCATCATTTGTTTATAGATTAAGGAGATTTTGATATGTTTATTTCAAACGCATTTGCACAAGACGTCGGCGAAGCCGTCGCAGGACAACCATCCATGGCGGATGCTTTTTGGACAAACATGGGGCTCATCGGCCTGATGTTTATATTGTTTTATTTGTTGTTGATTCGCCCACAACAAAAACGAATGCAAAAACAGCGTGAAATGTTAGATGACCTAAAAAAAGGTGACAAGGTTGTCACAGGTGGCGGCCTTTACGGAACGGTTTCCAAAGTGGTTTCTGATACCGAAGTTGAAATTGACCTCGGTATGACAAAGGTTGTGGCGATGCGTTATACAATCCAAAATCGTATTGATGATGGTAAGGATATTCCTCTGCCTAAGGCCGCTGAAGCCGCAGCAAAAAACACAAAGTCAGCCAAGAAGGCTGCGCCAGCAAAAAAGACGACTGCTGTGAAAAAAGCCCCTGCTAAATCAGCAGGTACAAAAAATACAAAAAAGAAAAAGACGGCTTAGAGATAGTTAAGATTGACTTCCTAGCGAAAGCGGGGGTTCCAAGGTTACAAAAAAGGTAGCAGCCTTTAAGTACTGGGTCCCCGATCAAGTCAGGGATCACAGAGGATTAGATGCTACAAACACCAACTTGGAAAATTGTTCTGATTGCGCTTGTTATTCTTTTTGGGATTGCAAATGTCACGCCGAATCTCATTGGCAAAGATGGGCGTGATTGGATTGAAACAAACTTGCCCTCATGGGTTCCGTCGCAATCTGTTAATCTGGGATTGGATTTGCAGGGCGGGTCGCATATCTTGTTGGATATTGGATTTGATACCGTTTTTGCCGAACAAATGGACGGTATTGCTGAAAGTGTTCGTAACAACTTACGTGAATCGGGAATTCGTTTTGGGTCTATCACATCAGATTTAGAAAAAGTTTCCGTTGTTTTGAATAACACAGTCGATGGTGAGGAAGCACGCCGTCAAATCCGTTTGATTGATCCAGGGTTGATGATTGATACTAATGGTCTTGAGGTCATTGCCACGATGTCCGAGGGCATGCGCGATGATATTATCACCAACACCATTAGCCACACGATCGAAATTGTCCGCCGCCGCGTTGATGAGACAGGAACAAATGAACCTGTTATTCAACGTCAAGGCGATGAGCGCATATTGGTGCAATTACCTGGAGTAGACGATCCTGAAAGGATTAAAAACCTGCTTGGTAAAACGGCAAAGCTTGGTTTTCACCTTGTTGATGACCGTGCCACACGTACGGGGCGTGGTGGGGCAGGGGCGTTAGTCTTGCCTATGCTGGAAAACCCCGGACAAGAATTGGGTGTGAAACGCCGTGCCATGATCACTGGTGAAATGCTGACCAATGCCTCTACAGGGTTTGACCAAACGGGCCAACCTGTTGTGAATTTCCGACTTGATTCTCGTGGGGCGGATCGTTTTTGCCGTGTCTCGCGTGATAATGTTGGGAAACCTTTTGCGGTTGTTTTGGATGGCGAGGTGATTACCGCCCCTGTTTTGCGTGAGCCGATTTGTGGTGGGCAAGGACAAATTAGCGGTGGATTTACCGTGTCCGAGGCGAACGACCTTGCATTACTATTAAGGGCAGGTGCTTTACCTGCGCCATTAACAATTGCTGAGGAACGATCAATCGGGCCATCTTTGGGTGCTGATTCTATTGCCGCCGGGGAAAAGGCAGCGATGGTTGGGTTTGCGCTTGTTATTGTCTTTATGATTATTTCATACGGAACATTTGGTTTCTTTAGCGTTTTTGCTCTGATCATCAACATGACCTTGGTGTTTGGGATTTTATCATCTTTTCAGGCAACACTGACATTGCCGGGTATCGCGGGGATTGTATTGACCATTGGTATGGCGGTGGATGCGAATATTTTGATTTATGAACGTATTCGCGAAGAATATCTTCAGGGGCGCAGCATTCTGGGAGCAATTCAATCGGGTTTTGATAATGCGTTTTCAACCATTATTGATGCCAATTTAACAGGCCTTATCGCGGCGATCTTGCTTTATAGCTTTGGAACAGGACCGATCAAAGGGTTTGCGGTGACATTGTCGATCGGTATTTTAACAACCCTATTCACGGCGGTGATGTTTACCAAGTTTTTAATTGTCATTTGGGCAAAGCAAACCGGGGCGAAATCACTGCCAATTGCGCCTAAGGAGGTCGCTGTATGAGAGGCATAAGATTTTTCCCCGATAATATGAGTATCGATTTCCTGAAATTCAGGATCTTTGGATTTGTGATCTCGTCAATCATAATTCTTGGGACATTCGGCCTTTTGGGCACAAAAGGCCTTAATTTCGGCATTGATTTTACGGGGGGTATGATGATCGAGGTTCAGGTTGAACCCGCGCCGGATCTTGGCCTGATGCGTGAAAACCTCAATGCCCTTGATTTAGGAGATATGTCGATTCAGGAATTTGGCTCTCCGATCGATATTCTGATCCGCATCCCGCAACAGGAAGGTGGGCCAGAGGCGCAACAAGCGGCGGAAGAACAAGTCCGCGAAGTATTGGACGACATGGAAGGGGTGAATGTTGAATATCGTCGTGTCGAATTTGTTGGTCCGCAGGTCGGTGATGAATTGATTATGGCGGGTTTATATGCGGTTATTTTCTCGATGCTTGGCATCATGGCCTATGTGACGGTGCGGTTTGAATGGCAATACGGAACGGCGGCGATTATTGCGCTATTGCATGATGTTTGTGCCATTATTGGTTTTTTCGCCTTAACGCAGAAACAATTTGATTTGGCCACTGTGGCGGCGATTTTGACTGTCGCGGGTTATTCCATAAACGACACGGTTGTTATTTTTGACCGTGTGCGGGAAAACATCCGCAAATTCAAAAAGATGCCATTAACGGATTTGTGTAATAAGTCCTTGAACGAGACATTATCGCGAACAATCCTCACATCCTTCACAACAT
>CAJXOI010000148.1 GCA_913057885.1 uncultured Micavibrio sp. | reverse complement strand
CAAATAATCCTCGCTAGATTGCTGGAGAAATCATGGCCTCATGATTATGATTACCGTAAATCATTGGCCATTGCTTGTAATCTGGGGCGTTTGATTGATCAAATTCATACTGAAAATCTGGATATCAATAATCTTACCGGCATAATGTCAGTAAAAGAATTCGCCCAATATTGGGAGATCACGGCCTCTTTTTTGACCACTTTATTAGGAGATGTTTGGCCAGCATATCTAAAGACAGAAGGGCTTATTGATCCAGGATTGCATCGTCATCTGAAAATTTCCCGATTGGCAAAATTTTATGAAGAGCACGTTCCTCACACCCCGGTTATTATAGCGGGATCAACAGGGTCAATCCCCGCCACACGTCATGTGATGAAGGCAGTCTCAAAACATAAGATGGGACACATTATTTTACCCGGCCTGGATGTGATGATGGACGACGGCACATGGATGGAGGTTGGGGAGGGGCATCCGCAATACCTATTGAAAAACTTGATCAGTGCTTTGAAGGTATCGCGTGATGAAATAGAAATTCTTGGGGGTAACGGGGCTAATGATCGTGAATATCTGATGTCGGAAATGATGCGGCCTGCAAGTAAGACTGAGGAGTGGCGAAACCTATCCATTGATGAAAACAGACAGCGAATAAAGCGGGGGCTCGAGGGGGTTACTGTGTGCGAATTGGACAATGATGACCATGAGGCCACGGCTATTGGGCTGGCCATGATGGAGGTTGCTGCAGATCCCAAAAAAGAAAAAACTGCTTTATTGATTACGCCTGATCGATATCTTGTTAAACGCGTGCAATCTTTTTTGGCTTCGCGAGGGATTATTATAGACGATAGCGCTGGAAAACCCTCTTTGAACACGCCTTTAGGGCAATTTATTTTATCCGTAGCAAGAGTTTGTAAGGGGAAAAAGATTGATCCATTGGCATTGTTGAATGTTTTGAAAAGTCCACTAATGGGGCGGATGGTCGTTAATCAGTCACAGGCCATCAGAGACCTAGAGATTAGTATTTTGCGGCAAAAAAGAGTGCGCGGAAGTTTTGATGACATCATTGCCCTTGCGGAAGGTGCAGTCTTAGAATTGTTACAAAACCTCAAGGAGACTTTTGCAGGTCTCATGCTTTACAGTAAAGGTGAGCATACTGTTGATACCATATTGAAACAACATATTACGGTTTTGGAAAAACTGGCACAAACTGACGAGATGTCAGGTATTGATAGGCTATGGGCAGGACAAGAGGGAGATTCCCTCGCCGTTTTGCTTGAAAAGCTTGTGACCTTCGGGTCGATGACACCGCCTATGACCTTGAAAGACTATGTCGAATTTATCCGCGGGTTTATGCAATCAGAAAATGTTAACGAAAGCTATGGAACCCATCCGCGTTTGGGCATTTTAGGCCAGATCGAGGCGCGAATGGTCAAGGCCGACCGTATTATTATGGCGGGGTTGAATGAGGGCATATGGCCGCCTGATTCAGGGTTTGATGTTTGGATGTCACGCGCGATGCGTGGGCATTTTGGTTTGCCGTCATTGGAACAGAAAACATCCCTCGCGGCCCATGATTTCAGCTGTGGCTTTTGTGCGAGGGAAGTTTTTATTACGCGGTCTAAAAAAACAGGGGGGCAACCTACTTTACGATCGCGGTGGCTGGACAGATTGGATACATGCCTGTCTGCGGCGCAAATTGGTAAAAACGACAATCCGTCAGTAAAGGGGTTGGCTTATGCTCAATGGGCAAGAAAGCTAAAACAATCAGACCTTATCCAGACAATTGACCGTCCAAAACCTTGTCCTCCTGCTGATATACGACCTACGGATTATTCTGTTACCGAGATCGAGAAATTCATGCGCGATCCTTATTGGATCTATGCCAAAAAGATTTTAAAACTGTCGAAATTAGATGACCTGGATGATGATTTGACCGCAGCTGATCGGGGGAGTTTGATCCACACGATTATGGAAGATGTAACCCGCCGCTATCCTGGTTGTCATATACCCGACGATTTCCCCGATAAAATTATCGAAATCGGTAAAGATTTTTTCGAAAAGCAGGGTGATCAGGCCGAGATGCGAGGGCTGTGGTGGGCAAGATTTATCAAAACAGCGCAATGGTTTGCCGCGTATGAGCGGGATTGGCGTCAAGGGACGGATCAAATTTATTCGGAAATTAAAGACACAATGCCAATCGGCCCTTTCACTTTAACAGGCAAGGTGGACCGGGTTGAGTATCGCACAGATGGTTCAGTAGCCATTATTGATTACAAAACGGGCGCCCCACCAACGATGGCGGATGTGCGTGCTGGTGTGGCTTCTCAGCTTCCTCTTGAGGCCGTAATGATAGAAAATCGGGCGTTTAAAGCTCTGAATGATAATCATCAAAAGCCGAAAGATTACAGCTTTCACTACTGGACGCTTAATGGCGCCGGTGAAGGCGGCTCAGTGGCACAAGTAAAACCATTAAAAGGACAATCGATGTCTCAATGGATACGTGAAACCAAAGAGGGTGTTGAAATGCTGCTCGAAACTTTCGCAAATGCTGATATGCCCTATTATGGGACGCCAATTCCTGAACGCGCTATCGTGATGGATTATCATGATTATGCACATTTAGAGCGGATTAAGGAATGGAGCGTGCAGGGTGATGGAGGGGGTGAACAATGAACGCCATACTTCAGACAGCCTCGAGGGATGACATCACCGCAAGTGCTTCCGCGCTGCAAAATCGGGCGTCAAACCCATATAGAAATATTTGGGTGAACGCCTCTGCCGGTACAGGCAAAACGAAGGTTTTGACAGACAGGGTTTTGCGTCTTCTTTTGCCTGATAATGACGGGACTGGTCATACACCGCCGCAAAATATCTTATGTATTACCTTCACCAAGGCCGGTGCTAACGAGATGATCACGCGTGTGATGTCAATGTTATCCCAATGGTCTGTGTGCTCAGAAGAAGAAATTTATGCATTATTAAGTGACCTTTTAGGGAAGGAACCATCTTTGAAACAGGTCACGGCTGCGCGACAATTGTTTGCAACTGTTGTGGATTTATCAGGTGGACTTAACATCACCACAATCCACGCTTTTTGCCAGTCAATTTTAGGGCGTTTTACCATGGAGTCAGGTCTGTCACCTGATTTTAAACTTGTGGAAGGTGCGGAACTACAATCTCTTTCTGATGCAACACTTAATGGCTTGGTAGAGGATTTTCTGGCCGAAAAACTAAGTTCAGAAAAACAAAAAGCTTTCGCATTCTTGGCGGCAGAAAAAAATACTCAGCAACTTTATAATATTCTTAACAGTATATTTTCTGAACGGAATCGTCTGAAAAAACATGGTTTTGAACGACAAAAAATTAAGGATTATCTGGGTTTAAAGGAAACCGATAATGAGGATACAATTTTCGAAGCATTCTTTAGTGACGGTAATTTTCCTATCAATAAAATAATTGCGCTGGCCGATGCATTTGACCATGGGTCGCCAACAAACCAGGGGCAGTCTGGCCTGTTAAGATCAATATGTACGTCTTTTTCACAGAGGCGTACATTGCTTAAAGATTATCTGGATGTTTTTTTCAAATCTGATGGTGACCCCCGTAAAGACAGCGCCGTAAGCAAGGGGGCGAGAGATTATGATCCTGAGGCCCTGTCAATTTTTTTGGATGAACAA
>CAJXOI010000147.1 GCA_913057885.1 uncultured Micavibrio sp. | reverse complement strand
CTTCGTCTTGCCTATCAAAAATTTGAAAAAGTTGCAGAGAAATTTCAGGAATAAGAATGAATTTTTCCAACCATTGCAAAAAAACCATTTCTGCGGTTGGGCGAGAGATGTTCCGAAAGGCCCAAATCTTCGAAAATCGATTCCATGTTGATTTCTGTCAACTCGGACACAGGTTGGTTATTATACGTCGCGATGACAAGTGCGATAAGCCCACGCACAATATGGGCATCACTGTCCGCCTGAATAGAAAGATGCCCCTCCTCTTCCTTTAACACCATCCACACTTGCGACGTACACCCCTTCACGAGATTGCATTCATTTTTATAATTCTCGGGAAAATCAGGCAATTTGCGCCCTAAATCAATCAAATAGGCGTACCGGTCCTCCCAATCATCCAGCAGGGCGAATGTTTCTTGAATCTCTTCCAACGGCGGCATATCTGTCATCTTAACTTTCCTCTAAGTCATCCCCGCCTCCGTGCGGGGATCCAGATTCCTTTATAATTTGCTCTCGCAAATTCAGGGAATGACAAGAATTGAGTTTCATTGTTAACGAAATATTGAGGTTTTGATTGGCAAAGTAAAGGAAGAATAACAATTTTTGCCCCCTTGCCTTGTTGGCATGACATTGGCAAAGTAAGGGGTAAGTGATTCAAAAAGGGTAAGAACGAAATCTATGGCTAAATCAGACGACACAGACGACGATAACAAAAACACACTCTACTGTTCTTTCTGCGGGAAGAGCCAGCATGAAGTCCGCAAACTGATTGCCGGGCCGAACGTGTTTATTTGTAACGAGTGTGTTGAGCTTTGTATGGACATTATCCGCGAAGAGGATAAAACACAGCTTGCCTCGTCAGAGGAAGGCGGCATACCAACGCCATCGGAAATTCGTGCAGTTTTGGATGACTATGTGATCGGCCAAGATTCTGCAAAGCGTGTGTTGTCTGTTGCCGTCCATAACCACTACAAACGCCTTGAACATGGCGCAAAGGGTGCGGATGTTGAACTGGCAAAATCCAATATCCTACTTGTTGGACCAACGGGTTGCGGTAAAACACTGCTGGCCGAAACATTGGCGAAAACATTTGATGTACCGTTTACAATGGCCGATGCCACGACTCTGACAGAAGCCGGCTATGTTGGTGAAGACGTTGAAAATATTGTTTTAAAACTTTTACAGCAAGCCGACTACAATGTTGAACGGGCTGAGCGTGGTATTGTTTACATTGATGAAATTGACAAAATCTCACGCAAGTCCGATAACCCATCAATAACACGTGATGTAAGCGGTGAAGGCGTACAACAAGCCCTTTTGAAATTGATGGAAGGAACGATCGCGTCCGTCCCACCTCAAGGGGGGCGCAAACACCCGCAACAGGAATTCTTGCAGGTTGATACGCGCAATATGTTATTTATTTGTGGCGGTGCCTTTGCCGGAATTGACAAAGTGATTTCACAACGCGGTCGCGGTACATCCATTGGTTTTGGTGCCGATGTGCGCGGCGAAGAAACACGTGGTGTTGGTGAATTGTTATCACAACTTGAAACCGAAGATTTATTAAAATTTGGGTTAATTCCAGAATTTGTTGGTCGTTTGCCTGTGGTTGCAACGTTGACCGACCTTGATGAAGACGCACTGATCCAAATCTTGACGACACCAAAAAACGCATTGGTTAAGCAATATACTAAACTTTTTGAGCTTGAGGGTGTTAAATTAACATTCAAGGATGAAGCTCTTTCCGCTATTGCGCAAAAAGCCATTGAGCGGAAAACAGGGGCGCGCGGATTACGATCCATCATTGAAAATATGCTTCTTAATGCGATGTACGAGGTTCCTGACCTTGATGACGTGACAGAGGTAGTGATCACCGCCGATGTGGTGAATAAAGACGATGTTGAACCCGTCTATGTCCGCGAAGAAGGCAAAAAGAAAAAAGCATCTGGCGATAAGAAAAAAGCTGGTAAGTAAGGATTAGCTTTATGGGCAGAAGCGGCCTTAGCCATAGCCTCTCCTTGCGAAAGCGAGGATAAGGTAACGATGGGTTTCATATCATACTACACCCAAAAAAAGGACACTATTGACACGCACTGGCATTGCTTTACACAAATCCAATTTGATTGGATATTAAGCCAGCTTCAAAACCACTATGCGCACGACGCTCAATTTACACTTTTGGATTTAGGGTGCGGCACAGGGCGGCTCCTTGAGCAAATTGCGCATCAATTTCCACAGGCAACCCTTCACGGCGTAGATGGCACGCCCGCGATGATTCATAAATCGAGAGAGCGTTTAAAAGGTCAAGTCGCCCTTATCCAGGCGAATTTAGACTCGTTTACACCAATGCACAACTATAACGTCATTATCTCAACAACCGTTATGCATCATCTGAATGACATCCACCATCACTTAAAAATCATACGGTATTATACAGTTGATAACGCCTTTATATCTGAATTTGCAATCAACCCTCTTCCTCTTATCCTTGCCAACCAATGGTGGAAAGCCGCGCAATCCAGCCATAAACAAGCCTGGTCGTGCCATGGATTTCAAAAACTATTGAATGAAAATCACTTTACCATTGCTAATAAAGCTGTCTTAAAGCCTGATCGCTTTTGGCGATTACAAATTTATAATCTGCAAACATAAAAAACGCCCCCGAAAGAATCAGGGGCGCCTCGTTAGGATAATAATTTCGTATTTATTTATTTTCCTTTGACCATAGTCAGGTATGAAACCAGAACAAGACCAAGGAATACGCTTGTCGTATAAGCCAAGTATACACCTGTCAATAATACAACAACGCTGATCATGTCGCCTGTCAGCTTCTTGTGATGAACGATCGATCCACCTGTAATCAAAACAAATAATGTTCCGATAATTGTGGTGATTCCGACACCGCCGAAGATGCCGCTAACAACATCGCTGCCGATGCCTAACGCACCAAGGACATGACCTGTCAAAGTCGTAATCCCAAGCAGGATGATGGACATTCCGACAAAGAACCAGATTGATCCCATCACGTCATGAGTTTTAGTAATATCAGTCATCTTATGTAACATAAGAAAGCCTCCTTTGTTGTTACCCAGTGAGGAAATATATATATCCCCACATCTTCCATTATACTATGGATAAAGGCTGCTAAGTGAATGTTTTTCAAAGATTTTATGCTGCATAACATCCATAAAATTTGAAATATTTCCCGCAAAAGGCCTAAAAACAAGCATATTTTGATCTTTTTGATCTTGCTGCATCTGCGTTGTTGCAGAGCAATAAAAAAGCCGCAAAATGCGGCCTTTCTGTGGATTTTTACCGTTTTTTAACCGTTAATCGTCTGTCCCGGTACCAAGGAAATTTGAAAAATCAAATCCGCTTTTGGTCGGTTCGTTGTTATTTTCGTACTCTTCCTCAACCTGGGCTTCGGATTTAGGCAGTTCTTTACCTTCTTTTTCCCATTTTTTACGCGCTTTTTGAACAACTGCATCCAATTCATCATATTTACAAAGGCCAAGCTCGACCGGCGACGCAGCCTTAATATTGATCATATCGGCATGCGTGCGCGTACGAATTTTTTCAATCGTCAATTTCGTTGTTCCAATCAACTTGTCAATCTGAGCATCTGATAATTCAGGGTGATGTTTCAACAACCATGCAATGGCGTTTGGTTTGTCACCACG
>CAJXOI010000146.1 GCA_913057885.1 uncultured Micavibrio sp. | reverse complement strand
CATAACCATAGGTGTGAAATTCCTTTTCCGCTAAATCCAGAAACAACGACCGCGTACGTTCATAATTCTCTTTATTTGCACCGATTGCCCGCCCCATTGACCATTACTCTCCTTGTTCGTTTATTAAGCCTATGCCGTTCATAGACAGAGTGTCAATAAAAACAAGCCGGAAAATCCGGCCTGTTTTAGCCATAAGGAGGAAAAAATCTTATTAAGTCACGTGGCGCCACCATCCCGAAGAATTGATGGAGTAAATTGGTTTATACCGTGTCACGCGTGACGCTTGTTTTGTGGTTTTGATTTGATTGTCCAAAACCATCGGGCCGTTATCGGTGTAAACAATCAAAATCGCATGTGGGATATTTTTAATTTTATCATGGACAATCGCCAAGCGCATGCGACTTTCCGACACGCCAAGTTGTTTTAAAATCGTATATTTCGCGATGGCAAAATCTTCACAATCGCCGCCTCTTGCAAAAAATTGATCCGGTGTAGCCCAATAATCAGAACGACCAAAATTATCTTTGTCTTCAATATATTTAAACTGGTTCACATATTCATTAACGGCCGTAACCTTCCCGTTAAGCGACAACCCCTGAAAACGTTCTAATTTAGAATCAGAAAAGCGGACATTTTTTAATTTTTTCAAAACATCTGTCCATTTTGTAAAAGCGGAAATATCGCTAGAGCTGATCTCATTACTGCCAAATAATCTAGGGTAAGAGTGCAGAACATCCGGCGTTGCTTCAAAGCTTCTGGAGCCAAAAGCCGCCTTATGCGTCATGGCTTGTTGATATTGTGATTGACCGGATGCGGGGTTGGCCTTTGCGGATGACACACCAAACGACGCAAATCCAATAAAAATGGTCAAACATGCCACCATCGCTCTGTAGAACGCTTGTTCACATAAAGCACCACGAATTTGCAAGGCATTTGCATATTTTAAATCTTGAATAACCTGACCCGTTGTGCGGCCGGTTTTTCGATGAATTTTAAGAACTTCGTGCAATTGTTCCGGCGATAGACGCCCTTGTTGAACCAGAATTTCCCCCAGTTTATTGCGTCTAAGCTTTTGATTTACAGATGAAAAAAACCCTTTTTCACGCATATTTTAACCCCTTAACCGCCTTGGCGGCCCTTTTCCTCATATCATTCAATAATACTAAAGAGAGGTTAGGGCTTTCCTAACGATAGATAAAATTTGAATTATTTTTGAATTTCGGGGTTCCATAGGGCATGAAGCCATGGTGCGGCACGCATCATGCGCCGTTTTCCGTTATGTTTAACCCACCGTCCAATTGCCGCATCAGTAGGCTTGGGCGGGCCATGGAACACTAGTATCTTACAAGTATCAGGCATTTTAGGTCTAAGAACGCCTCTTAAAAGCCGAGGGGGCATGCAATGGATTTTAAAAGATTTGCACCAATCATCCGGCCACCATTGCACCGGCATTGTTTCAGCCACCATTTTGGTCAAATACATTTGTTCATTATCAAATTGATCATAGATCTCTTCGTATCGCGACTCAAAATCATGGAAAATATGATGCATTTTTTCCAATTCATAACGATAAACCGATGAATTTCCTATACCGCGGCCTTTTTGCGTCCAATTTTCGATTATACAAAAATCTCCTGCCTTATAAGTCCAGAAATCATCGATATTGTCGGTAACAATCATATCGATATCGAAAAATAAAATTGTGCCGTTAAGGTTATAAGGCTTTTTGGTCAATTGAGGAGACAAAGACGATAATTTTCGCCATCCTGAAAAGCTGCGCGCATTACCTAATTTTATATCAGGTAACGGCAATGCATCGATGGCGGGATTCAACCCAGTTGCATCATCGCATAAACACACAAACCGAAAATCACCCGTAATGTTAGCCCTAACACCGTTATAGAGCTGATTAACAAAATCAACGCTATATTGGTCACCCCATTTCATGCAAAGAATTGTTTTCATTGTGAAAAGATTTATATTACAAATTATTCAAATTGAAAAGGACGATAACAATGGCATTGCCAGAGCAACACCCAAAAATCAAAGATGAAAAAATAGGCGTAGTTATTCTAAATCTGGGAACCCCTGATGGATACACTTATTGGCCAATGCGGCGTTATCTCTCTGAGTTTCTATCGGATCAAAGGGTGATTGATTATCCACGGTGGTTTTGGCAACCGCTTTTGCAGGGGATTATCCTGACCTCACGCCCATTTCGATCTGGCGCTGCTTATAAATCGATCTGGAACCATGATAAAGGAGAATCACCCCTTAAAACATACTCAAGATCTGTGACCGAAAAATTGCAGAAGAAATTCAGTAAGAAGAATGTCATTTTTGAATGGGGCATGCGCTATGGCAACCCATCAACCGATCATGCCATAACATCATTGATGGATCAGGGATGCCGCAAGATTTTATTTTTCGCCTTATATCCACAATACAGCGCACCAACAACCGCCACGGCCTACGACAAGGCATTTACATCCTTACAAAAAAAGACATGGCACCCCGCCGTTCGTACCGCCGCACCCTATCACGATAATGATGATTATATTGAAATTCTGGCCGACAGCATTACAAAACACTTAAAAAAGTCCAAGGCCAAACCCGAAGTGATTTTGACTTCTTTTCACGGTGTGCCCAAGCGATATTTAACACAAGGCGACCCGTATCATTGCATGTGCCAAAAAACATCACGTTTGGTGCGTGAAAAGTTGGGGTGGGGCGAAGATCATTGGATTTGCACCTTTCAATCGCGTTTTGGCCCAGAGGAATGGCTGCAACCCTATACGGATAAAACAATAGAAGAATTAGCCCACAAAGGCATCAAGCGTATAGCAATTGTGTCCCCAGCCTTTGCCGTGGATTGTCTGGAGACATTGGAAGAATTGGCAATGGAAGGCCGCGAGGAGTTTTTAGATGCAGGCGGCGAGGAATATACTTACATCCCATGCCTGAATGATACAAAACCGCATATCGATTTTATGGCCAAACAAATTGAAAAAGAATTGGGCGGGTGGATTTGATGGCACAAGAAACCATTTACCTTGCCGGGGGATGTTTTTGGGGTGTCGAGGAATTGATGCGCCACAAGGATGGTGTTCTCAAAACACGCGTTGGCTATATGGGTGGTCATACCGAGAACCCTACTTATGAACAAATATGCACGGGAAAAACGGGCCACGCCGAAACGATGGAAATTGTTTTTGACCCTACCATCATTACATTGCGCGATATTTTAACGGTATTTTTTCAAATTCATGACCCAACGACACAAAATCAGCAAGGCAATGATGTCGGCACACAGTACCGATCAGCAATTTTTTATACAACAAAGAATCAAAAGGTTATTTGCGAAAAAGCAGTGAGTGACCTTAACCAATCCGGCTTATGGCCCGGCAAAGCCACCACAACGATCGAGCCGGCGCCCACCTTTTGGGTGGCTGAAGATTATCATCAAAATTATCTCCAAAGTAAACCGGATGGATACAATTGTCATTTTCCACGCCCAAATTGGATTTTACCTGAGACATAAATAAAGCCGCATTATAGGGACTTTATTTTAAATAAAGAATTTAATTTTTTTTTCAATCGCTTTCATGAGGAGAGATAACGTCACATTCCTTACAATCTCGTAATTGGAACATTTACTCATAATTAATTAATTAGTTCTACATCATGGGATT
>CAJXOI010000145.1 GCA_913057885.1 uncultured Micavibrio sp. | reverse complement strand
ATGCCGGATTATCATTGGCGAGAATAATCGCCAAATGCGGGGTCATGCTTGCGTTTTTTATTTGCAGAGCAGTCTTTTTATTAAGATCCTGTGACAGGGCGCGCCCATCAATGATTTGAGCAACCATATCAGACTAAATAAGCCCCCATAAACAGGCGGATAATGATATTCTGAAGTAAGATTAGGCCAATAATTACGACAATTGGTGAAATATCAATACCGCCAATGGGGGGGATAAAACGTTGAACGGGTTTCATAACAGGATCGGTCAGGCGCCCTAAAACGTCCATCAAACGCCCCGTTGCAGGGTGAGAGGTCGAAAGCACGTTAAAGGCGACAAGCCAGCTGACAATAACGCCTGCGATGATAATGAAAATATAGATTTCAATCGCCAGATAAAGAAGTTGTCCTAAAATTGCCATGTTAAAGTCCTCTTAATAATGATAGTGCTATTCTTATTATACAAGAATCAAGAGTTTGAAAAGTATGTTTCGTTTTTGGGGTTTAACTTTATTGGCAATAATGGTCATGAGCACCAGTGCATTTGCGTTGGATAAATGTCCCCCCAAACCTATGGGGAAGGTAAATATCGTATGGGGAAGCGATAATATTCGGTATGATTTCACAAAGTCCCAGTCCCAAATGGATCGTATGCAAACAGATACGGTTAACCCCTATGGCCGTGATGTGAAAACACATGTTGGTGGTTTAATGCGTGGGGGGATATCGGTCCAGTCAAATACTCAAGTTGCCATTTTGACATTTCCACGAACCAGACAAGCCTGTTTATGGGTTGATAAAGTTGATATTAGCATCCGCATTGACCCCAAAATTTATATCGCACGGGAGCACCGTCAAGGATCATGCAAGCATAATGCTATTTTGGAACACGAAATGAAGCATGTCTTTGTGGACCGTGAAATTGTTAAAAAATATATTCCAATTATTCATGATTTCATGGAGCAAGCTGTTACCAAAGTTGGACTTGTCGGGCCTAAAGATTCTAATGACGCAAACGACTATCAAAAAAAGATCGTCGATTACATGCAAGGCCAGCTTAAAAGAATCAACGAACGTATGTATGAAGAGAGAAAGCAACGGCAAAGGGGCGTGGACACTCTTGAGGAATACGAGCGCGTTGCCAATATGTGTCGTTAATTTACACCAAAGCGCGAGGGTGTCACTTTCGCAACAGCAACACCATCTTGAAAAATGTTCCAAAATGGTTTTGTTATATCAAGATAATTTTGCATCAATGCCCGTCTATAGATAAAAACATTATCATCCATGGCCGTTAACTCATTACGAATGGCGGTGCTCATTTCCAAATCAATGCGCGTTGCGGCTATGGCGGCTTCTAGTTTAACCGGCATAAGGAACATAATTTCTGATGGTTTACGGTCTGCGTGCTCTGCATCTTTCATCAAGGTGCGGATATTCTCAATTCTTGTCCAATATTCTTCATCAACATCAAAGCCTTGTGAATCAGCTTCATAAGAGTCAGGGGATTCATCCTCATCAATCAAAAATCCAGTAATATGAAGTTTTAAATCACCGTTTATAGCCATTTTAAGATTAGATGCAGGGTCGTTTTGGCACAATGTGAATACATTTTTTAACGCTCGATCTTGTTTTGGCGCAAATCTTTGAGCAATTCTAAGCAAGTAAT
The DNA here is from genome assembly GCA_913057885.1 of uncultured Micavibrio sp. Taxonomy (GTDB): domain Bacteria; phylum Pseudomonadota; class Alphaproteobacteria; order Micavibrionales; family UBA1664; genus UBA1664. The sequence continues at coordinate 2,063 of CAJXOI010000145.1, read as the reverse complement.
AAAGCTCTGCATATGCCTGAAGTCTATCCAAACCTGTTTTAAGCATTGCCTCGCCGACATAATCTTCAAGGGTTTCTGCCTCATCTAGATCGAATTCACCAGACTCTGCTTCAACCTGGGCTTTATAGGCTTCGAAACCTTGTTTGAATTCTTGTGCGATACGTGCTTCGAAAAACTGCACGATCTGCGCCTCGTCATCATCGCACATCTCTTCACATAACATGATTGATAAATTTTTCAAAACGGCAGTCGTTTTTTCAATCTCTTCGGACAGCATATAATTATTTTCCCTGTAGTGTTTTTTTAAGACTTTTTTATCATTTCTCACAGATAATATTGTCTGGTACACTTTAAATATCATTTTTCTATTGTTTAATTCAAGGAATTTTCATAAATGTCACGCATTGGTCACGATACACTTCAAACACGCACAACACTCTCTGTTAATGGCAAGGACTATGAGTATTTCTCTCTTAAGGCGGTGGAGGATAAACTTGGCGATTTATCGCGCCTTCCATTCTCTTTAAAGGTTTTGCTGGAAAATCTTCTTCGTCATGAAGATGGGCGCAGTGTGAACGTTCCTGATATCGAGGCCTTTAAGGGGTGGTTGGACACACAAAAATCATCACAGGAAATTGCTTATCGCCCGGCGCGTGTACTTCTTCAGGACTTTACAGGTGTTCCTGCCGTTGTAGATTTAGCCGCGATGCGCGAGGCGATAGTGAAACTGGGTGGTGACGCGGAAAAAATTAACCCGTTATCAGCGGTGGATTTGGTTATTGATCATTCAGTAATGGTTGATGAATTTGGATCGGTTAAGGCATTTCAAGAAAATGTCGAACGTGAGTTCGAGCGCAATGGGGAACGCTATGAATTTTTGAAATGGGGACAACAGGCCTTTGACAATTTTCGTGTGGTGCCACCTGGAACAGGGATTTGCCACCAGGTCAATTTGGAATATTTGGGGCAAACCGTTTGGGTTACCAAAGGAGAAGACGGGGCGGATATTGCCTATCCTGACACATTGGTCGGAACGGATTCTCACACAACCATGATTAACGGCCTTGGGGTTCTTGGCTGGGGTGTCGGTGGAATTGAGGCCGAGGCCGCGATGTTGGGGCAGCCTGTTTCAATGCTTATTCCCGAGGTTGTCGGATTTAAATTAACCGGAAAATTAAAGGAGGGCGCAACGGCAACAGATCTTGTGTTGACCGTGACACAAATGCTGCGCTCCAAAGGTGTGGTTGGAAAATTTGTTGAATTTTATGGCGATGGTTTGGGGACAATGTCACTGGCCGATCGGGCGACAATTTCGAACATGGCGCCTGAATATGGCGCAACATGCGGATTTTTCCCTGTCGACGAGGAAACATGCCGTTATCTTGAATTTACAGGGCGGGATGCCGATCGCGTTGCGTTGGTGCGTGAATATTGCAAGGCACAGGGCATGTGGCGCGATGAAAATACGCCTGATCCTGTGTTTACAGATACTTTGGAATTGAACTTGGCTGATGTGGAGCCATCGATTGCAGGGCCAAAACGTCCTCAAGATAAAATTCTGCTCTCTGACGCCGCGAACGAGTTTAAAAATCTTTTGTTAAAAGAACACGGTGTTGACCCGATTGGCGAAGAAGGAAAATTGATGTCCGAAGGCGGACAAATTGCGCCGCACGAGATGGAAATGATTCAAGACGTATCAAAACCGACAAAGGTTGAAGGCGAAGATTATGAGCTTGATCATGGTGATGTTGTGATTGCGGCGATTACATCATGTACAAATACATCCAACCCATCTGTGATGATTGCATCCGGTTTGGTGGCACGGAACGCCGTTGCCAAGGGAATGACGGTCAAACCATGGGTTAAGACATCTCTTGCACCTGGATCACAGGTTGTGACCGATTATTTAGAAAAAGCGGGATTGCAGGATGACCTGGATGCGCTTGGCTTTAACCTTGTTGGCTATGGTTGCACAACCTGTATCGGGAATTCGGGGCCATTGCCTGACCATATTGCCAAGGCGATTGTTGATGGCGATTTGACGGTGTCGTCAGTATTATCAG
>CAJXOI010000144.1 GCA_913057885.1 uncultured Micavibrio sp. | reverse complement strand
ACCATCAATCGTGAATGCCGATCCGTCCCCATTTGCGGTTACACCGGTAATTGTCCCTGCACCATCTGTTGTAATATCAAAAACGATGGCTTGTGTTGGTGTAACGCCCTCATTCCGTGACAAACGAAATTCGGCGTTGTCACTGTCTGCCCTTGCGGCAAAGGCATCACGAACCGCATCGAAATTATTTAAAAGTGCCGTATCCAACCGGACCGAATCAGATATCTCAAGCTTATTCCCACTTCCGATGCGAATACCCAAATCACGAATTGTTTGAATATCGCCCGTGCTGTTAAATTGTCCACCGATGAAGTTACTATATGTATTGGCAATTAAATCCAAAAGGTTATCACCGAAAAGAATCGCATCCTCAGCAACAACGCCATCTTCGCTCACCTGTTGGTTTTGCGTCACAAAATCGCGAAAGGCATTATAAGCGTTAATGAATTCTTCAATCGCCGCTCGCGCCGCGCCCGCATCATTTCCAACCTCGAGTGAGATAATTGTCCCCGGCGCTGCATTATTTAAATTAAGCTCTATCCCTTCAACAACGTCATCCAAAACATTGTCATTTCGCGTCACCTCCACACCATCGAAGTTTATCCGTGCTTGTGATGCGGCCTGTAATTCATTGGAAAATCCACCCAAGCCATCGGTTACACCAAGTAAATTTAAGACATCATCGCCACCTGTTGAAGTTGTCGATAAATCTTGTGCGGTCTGGGTACCACTTATGATCAGTTGAAACCCCGATTCTGACGTCTGAATAATTTGCGCAGCGACATTTGATGTCCCTGATTGTGCGTTGATTTCGGCCGCAACATCGCGCAGAGACATCCCTGCCGTGACATTCACATTGACGCTTGGCCCAACAGTTGTCCCTAAATCAAAGGTTCCCGTGTAACCAAGGGCGGCATCCGCATCAGCTATTGTGTTGCTTGCCACCCTTTGAACGGCCGCAACATCCAAAACTTCGATAGAATAATTTCCAATCTGTGCCTCGGGATCAATTGCAATATCCAAAATACCGGAGAAGTCAGATCCGTCCGAGGTTGAAATAGTCCCCGCCTTTTGATCCCAAACGCGCACAGTATCGTCGAATAAGCTATCTGTCCCACGAAGGTTCGCCAGTGACGCATCAATGGCCCGCGTCAAATCGTCCAATTGTTGATAGGCGCCAACCTTTGCGACATTTTCTTCAATTTGAATGTCCAGGCGGTCCGCGCGAAATGTTCTTTGTTGAACCGCGGCATCAATCAACGCAGTGGTGTTAATTCCGGAAGCTTGCCCCCCGATAAATACGCCACCTGTTCCTGTTGTGCCAATTTGTGATGTCATGTTTCAAATACCTGTATAAAAAGATCTTAAGAATGTCTTTATGCAAGCATCTTGCCAAAGAGGAGGAAATGGCCCCGAAAAGCCATTTCCCAAAATTTAAACTTATCGTAGTAAAGCCAATAGTGACTGTGACAACTGGTTAGCCTGAGACAATCCAGCAATCGCAGCTTCGGTCAATACCTGGAAGTTTGTAAAGCGTGTTTGCTCCGCAGCGATATCAACATCGGCAATCGCAGATTTCGCAGCCTGCAAGTTTTCAAGCTGAGTTGCAGCAACTTCGCCCTGGAAACCAACAACAGACTGAAGCGAACCAACGGTTGCCCTAAAAGTACCCACGTTGTCAATTGCTGCCTCAACCTGAGTGATGTTAGCACCAGTTGTTTCACCAAGACCAGAAACATCAACACTGGTTAAGTTAATATCAATTGTGTCCGCGGAAGCTGACCCCACAATTGCAGTTACGTTAAACGCGCCGCCAATCAAAGCATCGCCGTTATAAGTTGTAGACGTACCAATCAAGTCAATCTGAGTAGCAAGTTCACCCATCTCAACATCAATGAATGACTGCTCTGTGGCAGACACAGTACCTGAGCCATATTGTGACGCCAGCGCTTTTTGACGTTGAAGGATTTCACCCACACGCTGCAGACCACCATCAGCAATCTGTAGCAAAGCGTCAAGCTGCTTCACTGTTTGACCGACAACTTCAAGTGTTGAGATATCGGACTGAAGACCGGAAGCAATAGCTGCACCAGCCGCATCGTCAGATGCCTTCACAATACGCGATCCTGAGGAAATTTTACCTAAAGATGACGCTTGGTTGTCAGAGTTACGGTTTAAGAAAAAAATCGACGAGTTCGCCGCTACATTAGTTGCAATACTTGGCATGATAGATCTCCTTTTCTATATAAAGCCATTATATTAAACATGACCTCTTCCTGAGGCATGCGGTTCCCCACCTGAGAAACCTTGTATCATTATGCACACAGAATTGCGTACAAAATGATAATACAAGAATATCGAATGAGTGTTAAGAGAAAGTTAACAAAAACACGCATACGAAATAAAAATCTTTGATGCGCCTCTTAAGGCCGCAAAATAGCCATTTTCGGATAAAAATAATTTCATTTTATTGGAAAAAAATTTCCTGAACTAATTTGGCACGGACATTGCAATGACATTTTCGGATAAAAATATTTTGATGAAAGTGACATTACAATGAGCCTGTTTTCAAGCTTGCAACCACAACAAATCATTCCCTCCGCGAACCCCGTAAATAATGGGCAATCTGCGGCAGATGCGGCCAAAGAGCGCGCGGAAGAGCAACAAGCAGACTTTCTAAACCTGCTTTTAACACAGCTTGCGGCGCAAAACCCTCTGGACCCGATGGATACAGATGAATTTTCCGCGCAATTAACGCGTTATTCCATTTTGGAACAAGGCATTGAAACGAATCAGAACTTGACCGTTACGAATGACTTGCTTGGACAAAATGCTACTGCGGCATCATTCTCTTATATTGGTAAGAATGTCGAAGTAGAAACAAATATGAACAGCGTTCAAAATGGCGAGGCAACATGGTCCTATGTCGTGGAAGGTGATGCCGATAATGTCGTTCTGACCGTTACTGACAAAAACGGGGCGCGTCTTGGTGAATTTGATGGATCAATTGAACCTGGTGTTCAATCGTTCACATTTGACGCGTCCGGCACAGCATTGGAAGAAGGTGCACCTGTTTATTTGTCCATTCGGGCAACAGAGGGCGTTGACGAAAACAAGTTAAACGCGCGTTCAACCGCTATCCTCAATGTTGACGGCGTTTGGACAAATCAAGATGAGAGTTTATTAACCGCTGGAGAGTTATCTTTCCGCACATCCGACATCTTAAAGATTGTCGATGGTGCAACGGATAACGCAACGGCACAACAACCACCACTATAATTTTAAGGACTTCAACTAAAAAGGAGAAAATATCATGAGTTTAGGAAGTGCATTAAACGCCTCGGTATCCGGTTTGAAAGCGCAATCAGTTGCGCTCGCGGCCGTGTCCGAAAACATCGCCAACGCCTCGACAACGGCGTATAAAAAACGTGAAATCAGCTTTGAGAGCTTGGTTGCAAGTTCAAGCGCAGCAACATCTTCAAACCAGATTGGTGGGGGTGTTTTGTTTGATACGCGCCAAAATGTTACACAACAGGGCCTGATTAATAACACAGGAAAATCAACCAACATTGCCATTAACGGGCAAGGATTCTTTGTTGTCACTGATGATGAAACAAACCGTCCATCCGGATACACTTACACAAGGAATGGTGATTTTTCTACAGACGAAGACGGGCTTGTGATCAATAATGAAGGGATGATTCTTCTGGGTCAAAGAACAGATGAACTGGGACAGGTTCTTGCGGCCAACGCG
>CAJXOI010000143.1 GCA_913057885.1 uncultured Micavibrio sp. | reverse complement strand
GACCGCAAAAAATTCTGATTGCAGAGGACACAGAGGCCGTACGCCAAATTTTGGATCAGCAGCTCAAGAAGCTTGGTATAGAGGCTGACTTTGTCGATAACGGACATAAGGCGCTGGACGCGCTTGAAAAGGGGGAATATGGCATTTTGTTCACTGACCTGCACATGCCTGAAGTCGACGGTTATGAGGTGATTAAAACAATACGTTCGTCGGAAAACGATGATAAAGAACGTTTTCCCGTTATTGTTGTGACCGCCGATGTGCAAATGGCGCAACGTCAAACCTATATGGAACTGGGCTTTGATGAATGTTTATTAAAACCCATTTCTTTGGCCCAGGTTCGCCGCCTGATGATGCGATGGGGATTGTTGCCGGAATCGATGCCGCCAACGGAAACAACGAAAAAGGTCGACGCCCCGCATACCGAGGAGGAGAAGGTTAAGCCGCAATCTGATGCAAGCCCCATTGATTTAAAGGAACTGAAAACTATGTTGGGCGCCTTGGACGATATGGCCATCAATATGTTGGACATGTTTATTGATATGACAGAACCGCTTATCAATGATCTAAAAACCGCGCATGATAAGGGCGATTGGCATAGCTTTAGCGAGATAGGGCACAGCCTCAAGGGCTCTTCTCGGTCAATTGGGGCCGTTGGAATGGGTGATTTATGTGCCGCCATCCAGGATGATTCCAAAGACGCCGATGATAAAACCCGTCAGGCCATGTTGGACGACGCATTGAACGAATTTGAGGCCATCAAGGCACAAATTGAAACAATTAAACAATCAGGATTTTAAGTAATCTCTTAAGGACATCCAGGTGTGGCCGAGGTATCATCGCCGCGGATGATCCAAAACCTTAGGCATTGATAACCGCTCTCGCAACCGTTCGAACCATCACCAACCGTGTAATCAACTTCACATCCCGTGGCGACATCATCAATTTTTTGAAATGCCTCTGCAATAAAGGGGTCGGAAAAATCGGATTGAATCTGATAATAAACACCGTCCATATCAAGCCCGAAGACATCCACCGCATTGGCAGGGGCTCCACTTCCGCCATTAAAATATGTCCATGGCTCCATCAAATCAGGGGGTGGGGATAAAAATGTTGTAAATTGCCCTGAACCGCCAAATAATTGCGCATAATTCGCCCCAGGGCACCTCAGGTCACTGACGACCAATGTGCCGGGATCACCATTATCAAACGCCGCGTATGTTGCATCATTGGAATTGGGATTAAGCGGATATGGTGCGACATAGCCCGTTTCAGTGATATTTGAATTCCCCTGCGGATAACGCAGGATGCAATCTTGTATGGCCGAACGAATAACGCGCGATTGCGAATTTATGGTCGACGCCAATTGAAATGAATTTTGTGTGCGGGATGATTGCCCGCCCGGTTGAACAAATGTTGTTGTGAGTGCCGCCAATAACGCAATGGCAATCAAAATATAGATCAGAGCACCACCTTTTTGAGGTGATGCTCCGACCATCGAATTATGAAAGGTGGGAAATTTCATAGTTTAAGTTATTACCGTTCTAGAATGACCGAGTAAAAAACATAGGGTTCTGCACCGCCGTTATTGTTGTGGAAACACCCAAATGTCTGCCTTGTAAAGTCCTCAGCAGTATTATTGATAACCACGCTTGTTGTAGCAGAATAGTCAGTTGCGACGTCTTCGATATTCTTTTGGACACTACCGTCGTTATCATCATCAACCACATCGGTTCCTAATTCTGGATTTAGTGCTGCAGGAGAGTTAATAATACCCGCCTCAAGATTAAGGCGCGTACACACTGATTCCGTGATACCGGGCAAGAATGCAATCAATTCGTTTCCTGTAATCGAACCAGGCACATCACGTCCAAGGTTTTCAACCTCAAAATCCATATTGAAATACCAACGACCTTCTTCATTAACGCCGTTAACTTCCATCATTTCACGTGGGGCGTTTTGGAAAACCGCACCACCGCCAATGGTTGCAAAAACTTCGAATGGCTCATCGGTACCAACCGCAGATGCAGGGTTGTTAAATTGCAATCCAGTATCTTGGAAACCATCGATTATAAGCCTTAAAACCGCTGTCCTGACCGATGTTGGATATTGCGTTAATTGCGCAGCATTCAAAATATTTGTTTCACGCGCCGAGTCACCGCCCGTTCGGGATGATTGCGTCACCGCATAAGATAGGGCCGCAAAAAGCGCCACCGCTATCAAGATCAGGAACAAGACGTTCCCTTTCTGAGTTTGAGAGTTTTTCATGTTTTCCACCTTTCGTTATCAAACCTTGTCTGTTTTACCTTTGAATACTTAATGTATTTACCTTAAAAACCCCTTGTAAAAATCCGCCTTGGCACTCACGCCCAACACATAACGATTCTAAAGATAACCGCCATCTTTGTCCACCGTTGTACGCATGGTTGACCGCTTCGCGAAATTGTCCGAAATATCGGCCATCCCCCGATGAAAAGATAATTTTGCTGCCGCCCGTTGTTGAAATCGCAACATCACGATAAAGCGGGTTTGTTCTCTCTACAAATGCCTCGACCTCGGCCTGGGGAACGCTTTGGCGTTGCAACGTCGCAACAACAGGCTTCAAAGCCTCGGATCGCACCAATTCTGCGCGGATTGCGGCAACATCTTGGGCCACTGTCGTGGCATAAACAACCGCCAATCCCCCAATAAACCACGCAATACCACCTGCGATCAACACACCATACCCGGCACGCATCGGAATTTGTTCGATAAACCGGTTCACATCCGCCCCGCCTTGTGGCGATAGATATTTACTTAACTTGGCGTTCAAGGCCTGAAAATCAAAGTTTTTCATCAAAAATATATACCCCTACAGTATTATCGTATCTTATTTGCATTAAAACGGAATAAATTTTGAATTGAATAAAGATAAAATTAAATAAAAATTATAATAAAAATGTTATTGCGTTCCCCTGATCCGGACGCGACCGTCGGATTCTAATGAATTGCTAACAGGACGCGCACCCCTTAAAATCGGATTATCCGTTGACGAAAACGCCCGAGGTACCAATGCCTCCCATGTGACTTGCCCGCCTTTAACCTCGTACTTCACTAATGTTCCTTGAATTTGTAATAACGTGTCCAATAATTCCTGTATGCGGAAAATATGTTCGATTGTATCATTTTCCAAAGACCGGGCCGCATCGTTTAAAAGTTGCATAGAGGCCAATTCCGTCTCCGATTTCGTTTGATCCAACTGTGGTCGAATTGTATTGGCATAGGCAAACATAGCCAAAATGTAAATTCCCGCCAAAATAGCCATAAGAGCGCCCGAAGCCACCATGATTTTCCCCGCGGCGCGTGTTAACATGTCCGTCTTTAATTCAATATTGACCCATGGGACAATATCCGCCGTGTCTGGGTTAATGGTCACAAAATTTGCATCCATCGATTGGACCTTCGGCAAAATTGTCCGTGATGCCCCCAAAAATAATTGCATACGGCCTGTTTCCGCATCCCAGCGCAAAGCCGACGCCTGACCATCGCGTTCATATATATAGACTGTCTCCCGATCCCAATATTCACTATTACCAGGCAATGCCGCGGCAAGGGGGCACCAGCTATCGGGGTTAGAGGCCAAAGATGATGACGGCGTTGCCAAATACCAACATTTCCCATCTTCTACGGTATAGGTGAAATGCACACGTTCCGTCCCGCACGCCTGCACAGCAGCATTCCAAACGCTTTCTTCTTCAACCCCGGCAATGTGAGGGATTGACCCAGCAACCAATTCCGATGGCAAAGAGGGCGTGTAGATC
>CAJXOI010000142.1 GCA_913057885.1 uncultured Micavibrio sp. | reverse complement strand
TGGTACAGGAAAAGGAAAAGAGGTTCCTGATGCCATTCAAAAAGCGACAGAAGACGCAAAACGTAACATGATCCGCGTACCGCTACGTGAAGGCCGTACAATTCACCACGATATTACGGGTCGTTATGGGGCTGGTCGTGTGACATTACGCTCTGCCCCTCCGGGTACTGGGATTATTGGTGGTGGTCCGATGCGTGCAATTTTTGAAGCCTTGGGTGTACAGGACATCGTGTCAAAATCAAATGGAACTGCGAACCCACACAACATGGTTCGCGCAACATTAGAGGCATTGAAAAACATTCAATCGCCAAAACAAATTGCATCACGTCGTGGCAAGAAGGTTGGTGAAGTTATTGCCAATCGTGAAGTTATGCCAGGCGCGACAGGTATTGAGGAGTAAGGTCAATGGCTGAAGAAACAAAAAAACCTGCGGCAAAAAAGGCCGCTGCCCCAAAAAAAGCTGAGGCACCAAAGGCGAAGAAGCCTGCGGGTAAAACTGTGACTGTGCGTCAAATTGGGTCACCAATTGGGCGTCCGGCAAAACAACGTCAAACCCTGATCGGTTTGGGATTGAACAAAATGCACAAAACACGCGAATTGCAGGACACTCCTGAAGTTCGCGGTATGGTGCGCTCTATCCCTCACTTGGTCGAGATTGTAGAAGATAAGGCTGCGTAACCATGAAACTAAATGAATTAGCACCAAAAGAAGGATCAATTAAAGAGCGCCGCCGCGTTGGCCGTGGTATTGGGTCCGGTATGGGTAAGACTGCCTCTAAAGGTCATAAGGGTCAAAAGGCCAGATCAGGTGTGGCGATTAACGGTTATGAGGGTGGTCAAATGCCTTTGTACCAACGTTTGCCAAAACGTGGATTTAACAGCCGCGTGAAGAATGATTACGCCGAGGTGAATTTGGCTAAAATCCAACAGTTTATTGATGCCAAGAAATTGGATGTCAAAGGCACAATTGATGAGGCTGCATTGGTGAAGGCCGGTGTTATCCGCCGCGTCAAAGACGGTGTGCGTTTGTTGGGTAAAGGTGAATTAACAGCCAAAGTGACATTGAATATCACTGGTGCAACAAAATCCGCAACAGAGGCCGTTGAAAAGGCCGGTGGTAAAGTTGAATTGATTAATAAAGAGGTCAAGCCCGTCGAGCGTAAAAAGCCGAAAGTTAACGCCTAGGATTATAAGAATACTCCATTGTGAGAAAACAAAACCCCGCTGCCCTCCTTGCGGGGTTTTTTATTGCCGTTATGATGGGGGTATGGATAAACATCTTCTCTATAGTTTTCGCAGATGCCCTTATGCCATGCGTGCGCGGATGGGATTGGTCAAGGCAGGTGTGCCGTTTAACATCCACGAAGTTGATTTGAAAAATAAACCCGAAAAAATGTTGGTAATTTCGCCGAAGGGCACGGTTCCGGTTTTGCAAACCAAGGACGGTCAGGTGATTGATGAGTCATTGGATATTATTGCATGGGCCTTGCCTGATGAATGGGCGTTGGTAAACCTTGATCTTATCACGGAAAATGATGGCTCGTTTAAGGCGGCGTTGGATCGGTATAAATATCCCGGCCGTTTCCCGGACGAAGATTGCAGTAATGCCAGAAATAATGGCGAAGCATTTCTTCAAAAGTTGGATCAGTGCGTATCACCGGATAGTCAAACACTCACAGACATATGCACATTTCCCTTTGTGCGGCAATTTGCCCATGTGGATCGGGATTGGTTTGAATCGCTTCCTTATAAAAATGTTCAAGAATGGCTGGCCTTTAATATCGGCTCAGATCTATTCCAAACCATTTTTGATAAGAAATTTAGCGGAGCAGGTTAGAGATCGCCTCGATTTGATCGTTGCCAAGGTCAGGATACATCGGCAGGCATAAAATATTATTCGCCATCCCTTTGGCAACAGGAAAATCGCCGGATGGGTAATCTTTGAGGTCAGTGATCAACGGGTAAAAATATTTTCGGGTAAAAATACCATGATTACGCAATTTATCGGCCAATTTATCCCGCGATAGCGGATAATCATCACCTACGATTATAGGGAAATACGCGTAATTAGCGCGAGCCAAGCCATCAAAATTAGGTAGGCGTAAACCATCAACATTCACCAACAATTTATGATAAAGGTCATAAACCCTTTTTCGTTCTAGGATCGCGTCGTCGATGTGGGGCAATTGCGCCAACCCCATCGCGGCATGAATTTCAGACATTTTGCCGTTTAATCCAATCATATCAATGCGGTTGTCATCAACGATGCCAAAATTTTTAAATCGGTCAATTGTGTCTTTGGTGTCTTTATCGTGGCATATAATGGCGCCACCCTCGAAGGTATTAAAAACCTTAGTGGCATGAAAGCTGAGAACGGCTAGGTCACCATGCCGCGCCAATGACCCGCCGTTGTCCTCTGCGCCAAAAATATGAGCGGCATCATAAATGACCTTTAAACCGTGTTTATCGGCAAGGGCCTGAATGGCATCCACATCACAAGGACGGCCATAACAATGTACCGCCATAACCGCCTTTGTATCAGGTGTAATAGCGGCCTCTATCTTTGTTGGGTCGATATTGAGTGTTTCCGGGTCAATATCAACAAAGACGGGGGTTAACCCGCACCATTTTATGGCATGCGCCGTTGCAACAAAAGTAAAGGGTGAGGTGATCACTTCGCCGCTTTTGATGCCCAAGACAGGAAAGGCACTCATCAATCCAATGGTACAATTATTGAATAAAGAGATATAGGGAACATCAAGATAATCGCATAATTTATCTTCCAATTCCTTATGCAGTGGGCCGCCATTGGTGAGGGCGTGGCGATCCCATATCCCATCAATATAGGATTTGAATTCATCAATCGGCGGTAAAAATGGTTTGGTGACATAGATTGGATCGTTGCTCATGTTGATACCCCGATCCGTTTTAAATCGTAATGAGTGTTGAGGAGGTCTTGCCACCACTCTTCATTGTCCAAATACCATTGCACGGTTTCGCGTAACCCTGCTTCAAAGCCATGTTGGGGGGCCCACCCAAGATCGTGCTGAATTTTTGAAATATCAATGGCGTAACGGCGATCATGCCCGGGACGGTCAGTGACGTGTTCGATAAGGTCACGATATGGTTTATCTGTAGGGCGCAATTCCTGAAGAATGTCGCAAATTGTATATACAACTTCAATATTGCTGACTTCGTTTTGACCGCCAAAATTATAGGTTTCGCCAATTCTGCCGTTTTTAAGGACGGTCAATAATCCCGCGACATGATCTTCGACATACAGCCAATCACGTATTTGTTTTCCATCGCCATAAACGGGCAGAGGGTTTCCGTGTAGGGCATTCAAAATCATATGAGGGATCAATTTTTCAGGAAATTGATAGGGACCATAATTATTGGAGCAGTTCGTTATAACGATCGGTAATCCATATGTGCGTCTCCATGCGCGTACCAAATGGTCAGACCCTGCCTTGGATGCGGAATATGGGGATGAGGGGTTGTATGGGGTTGTTTCCGTAAAGGCGGCGTCGTCAGGTTCCAAATCGCCATAAACTTCATCCGTGGAAATATGATGAAATCTAAATCCGTCTTTGGCGTGTTTGCGGGCGACCTCTAATAATGTAAATGTGCCAACAATATTGGTTTGAATAAAATCACCCGGGCCGTCGATCGATCGGTCGACATGACTTTCCGCTGCCAGATGCATCACATGCGTCGGCTGAAATTCGGCGATCGCTTGATCAAGTGCTGCACGATCACAGAGATCGATCTGGGCAAACTGGTATCTTGGGCTGTGGGAGACA
>CAJXOI010000141.1 GCA_913057885.1 uncultured Micavibrio sp. | reverse complement strand
TGCACATCCAGCCCTGTCAAAAAGGTGGCCGAAGACCCTTTACCTGTTTTGACATTTGAACATTTGGTGGATATCCCGATTCAGGTTTCGCAAATCAACATTACATCGGATACAAAGCGCGGAGCCAATGCGTGGGACATTGCCAACACCCTGACAACACCCCCGGATGTGGCCATGCGGCGGTATCTCAATGAACGGTTTAAAGCCGTCGGCGCGGATGGAACATTAAATATCCATTTGGCCAAGGCTCAAATCTATTACAGTGAAGTGCCAAACGACAATACATTATTGTCCTATATTCCGTTGGCGAATGAACATGAGCACACTTATGAAATCATTGTGAACCTTGAAAGGCAATATATGTCGGGCGTTCCTGACCGATCAACCTCAACCCGTTTTGTCAGGCATGTTACATTGCCCCCGCGTGTGACGGTGGGGTATCGCGATGCCATGCTGCAGAGAGTATTAGAGGAATTGATCGCCGATATTGACGAGGCAATACCGCTTCAGCTTGTGAATGATTTAAATGTTGTCCGCATGCAGGACCTTCCATCGAAAAAGATTGAGGCCAAAACTGTATTGCCAGATGTTAAGTCGAGTTTCTCATTGCCAACAACTTGGACAGAATTTATGGAAAGACTGGAAGTCGAAGATAATGACAAGGTAACACCTCAAACGAACGAATAGTTTTTCCTCCTATCGCTGCCAAAATCTGGGGACAATAAAAACAAGAAGCGTGAAAAACTCTAAACGCCCCAACATCATGGATGCGGTCAAAACCCACTTTGCCTCGTCAGGCAGCGGCGCATAAGTTCCCGTTGGGCCTATAACATTCCCAAGTCCAGGCCCCACATTTGCCAAGGTTGAAATGGCACCGGACAAGGACGTAATAACATCAAGCCCGCACGCCATTAGGGCAATGCTGACAATAACAAATGACAGACAAAATATGAAAAAATAGGCCATGACCGAGGCCGCGATTTGAACGCTTAGGGGTTGTTTATTATATTCAACCGTGAACACACCATTAGGATAGATCAGTTGGTAAAGCTGATTTTTAGCAACGGCATACATAATTTGAAAACGGAATATTTTAATACCGCATGTTGTGGACCCTGCGCACCCCCCGATACAGCTAATAAATAATAAAAAGCCAACGGCAAATCCGCCCCAAATCATGTAATTTGTATCGGTGTACCCTGTCCCCGTTAATAGAGAGATTGTTGTAAAAACCGCCTCTATCACAACATTGATATCAAGACTGCCAAGAGTGAAGGTAAGATAGACGATCATAATCAAAGAAAATGTAAACGCGGTTTTTAAAAATCCCATAGCTTGTTGATCTTCCGAAATAGCCCTCCATTCACCGCCTAAGGTCTTGATGTACAGGACAAATGGCAAGCAACCCAAAATCATAAAAATAATTGCAACCAATTCAGGGCCAATAGTGTTATACCCCGCAAATGAGTCATCCTTTGTTGAAAAACCGCCGGTGGCAATAGTTGTCATAGAATGGGCGATAGCATCAAAAAACCCCATACCAACGGCGTAATATGCGATACAACACATAAAGGTTAAGCCAATATAAATACAGGTGATATAGCCCGCCAATTGTGTGGCGCGGGGTAGGGCCTTTTCTTTTTCAGATGATTCCAACCTGAATAACTGCATCCCACCTACCTTCAACATCGGTAGAATGGAAATGGCCATAACGATAATCCCGACACCGCCAAGCCATTGCAGGATTGATCGCCAAATCAATATCCCCATTGATTGATCCTCTATATTAGTTAAAACGGTCGCTCCTGTTGTAGTGAGTCCAGAGACCGCTTCGAATAAGGCATCAGTAAAGCTCATCTCAGGAATGGTGAACAAGAGGGGAAGCGCGGAAAAAATACACAGCGCCATCCACGCCATGGCCGTCAACATAAAAGCCTGTTTTCGATTGATATCAATTTTGGACTGCTTATTACCGAGGATCAATAATATCCCGCAAAAGAAACTCAGTCCCATTGCGGACATGAATCCCTTCCACGTGTCCTTGAAAAACCATGCATCCAACAATGTTGGTACAATCATAAATCCCGCGAGGATACATAGGAAAATACCAACAATGTATAAAACGGGGCGTAAATCCATATCTCACTCTATATCATAACCATAAAAAAAGGGACAGGCGGTTAAGCTCTGTCCCCAATTCTTGTTATTTAAACAATGTTATCTGAATGTGATGACCGCACGCCGGTTAGCAGGCTCGCGAATACCATCTTGGGTATCAACCAACAATTCGTTTTCGCCACGACCTTCAACAGAAATGATGTCGGAAGGCACACCACGCTCTACAAGCGCATTACGCACGGCATCTGCACGGCGATTGGCCAAACGTTGATTATAGGATGATGACCCTGAGGTGTCTGTGTGGCCGACGATGTTAATGCCATCGATTTGTGCAGCCTGAATTTCATTGACGACAGAGTCAATCACGCTTTGCGCACCGGGGTTAATGCTGGATTGGTCAAAGTCAAAGAAAACCAAATACATTGCCTCTGCAACATTTAAGGGTTCGTTATTATCCAACATTGTTACTGGTGCGGGGAATTCCTCTGTCACCATTGGTGTTGGAGCTACTTCTTCGGGCAAGGCCGCTTCGATCTCAGCCATAGCATTCATAAAATCGCTTTTACATGGTACATTTGACGTGCCACCTGCGCCGACTTCTTCTTGTTCTTCAATCCAGCAGTCATATCGAGCTTGTGCGATAGCTGAGGTTCCGGGAAGAATTTCGCGCGCTCCGCGGTCGAAAGCATTAATCAACCGGGCATAGGCCTCAGATAATTCAACAATGTCGTTGGAAGTTAATGTCCAGTCATGGACAGGTTCCGGCATAACGTGAACACCTTCAGCCGCGCTCATACCTTTACGGGCAAAGTGCAAAGCATCAGCATAATCCGTTTCCCGATTAAGTTCGAAATCTGAAAATGCCTTATATTCTGTTGCAAGTTGTTGTGCGAATGGAGAACCTGTAACGGTTGCGTCACCTAACATTTCAACCTCGTTATTACCGTCAAACGACGCACATGCGGACAAACCCACAGTCAATGCCGTTACCATGAAATATTTTTTAAAAGACATTCAGATCCTCCTGATACTATATTTAAATCCTTATCGCCTTATATTTACGTGTCTAAATGGATTTTGTAAAGGAATGAATAAGAACTTGACTCTTTTTTAACAAAAAATGATAAATCAAACAGTTATGAAAGCAGAAACCGAAACCCTTGTCCGAGAAATTGAGCAGTCCTTAAATCTGCTAAGGAGGCATCTTTGACTGGCCTGTGGCTGTCGAGAGGTTAAACGAGCTTAACGCTCTGACCGAAGACCCTGACCTATGGAATAATCCTGAAAAAGCACAAAAATTGATGCAGGAACGTACAGCACTGCAAACAAACCTTGATAACATCAAAAATATTGAACAAGAAATTCAGGATCATGTCGACTTGATCGCGTTAGGCGAAGCCGAGGGCGATGAGGACGTCGTCGTGGAGAGCGAGGCCGCATTATCCATTTTAAAAAATAATGTGGCCCGCATGGAGCTGGAAAGTTTGTTATCCGGTGAGGCAGATTCAAATGATGCTTTTTTGGAGGTAAATTCCGGTGCTGGCGGAACAGAGGCTTGCGATTGGGCCAATATGCTTTTGAGGATGTATACACGCTGGGCTGATAGTAAAGGGTATAAAATTGATATCGTCGATCAAAGCGATGGTGAAGAAGCGGGCATAAAGTCCGCCACTATTCAAATAAGGGGGCATAATGCCTATGGGTGGTTAAAAGGTGAAAATGGCGTACACCGTTTGGTGCGCATATCGCCATTTGATTCA
>CAJXOI010000140.1 GCA_913057885.1 uncultured Micavibrio sp. | reverse complement strand
ATACCTTTATTATAATTTTGCCATTAACTCTATCAGCATGGGGATCAACCAATGTGGACCGAGCTTTATCAGGAACAGGAATAGGTGCTGCGACAGGCGCTATTGGAAGTGCAGTTGTGGGGGGTAACGCCGCGGGAGGTGCCCTTGTCGGTGCCGGTGTAGGTGCAGCTACAGGTGCATTGACTGACGAAGATGAAGTGAATTTGGACGATTAAAGCTTTTTCAAAACTACTTGAGGAAAAACGTAGCTTCACCCCTGGGCTACGTTTTTTCTTTGTCTTTTTCACCGCTAATCATTTGTCGACCGTAACCAATCACCATCAAAGTCAAAAATATGGTGGCAAATCCAACCAACGCGATGACAATATAACCAAATCCTATACACAGCCCAATAGCCGAGGCGGCCCAGATGCTTGCACCTGTGGCCGTTCCTATAATTTTATTTTTATCGTCTTTATCACGCAAAATGGCTCCGGCACCTAAAAATCCTATACCGGTTAAGACACCCGAAATAATTTTTCCCAAATCCAAAGAAACAAAATTATCTTTCGGCGCATAAGTCGCATATAGCTCTTGTCCCATAATTGCAATAAGGCAAGTCGCCACGCATACAATCATATAGGCCCTAAAATCGATAGGTTTGTTTTTAAGATCTCTGTCCAGGCCAATTAAACCCCCTAATAAGGCCGCCAATAAAACGCGCCCTATGAGGTTTAATAAATCCAGAGTTTGCAAAGATTCATACATCATTTAGAAACAATATAGCACAAAATCTGATGTCTCTTCAGAATAATAAAAAAATGAATTCCCTATGAATAAAACCCCGCACAAGCAGGGTTTTATTAATTCAATATTTAGATTTAATATTATCGGATGAACTGAACCAAAACGCGGCGATTGGCCTGTGCTCTAACGCCATCGTCAGTTGGGACCGCCAAGTTTGTCTCTCCCATGGCTTCCTCATCAACCACAAAATTGCTGACGCCCAAATCTGTTAAATAGTCGGAAACATTATCAGCACGATTTGCGGATAATTCTTCGTTATATGCCATGGATCCGCGCGTATCGGTATAACCGGCAACACGTACTTCGCGTGGGTTGTATTTTGTAATTTCACGGGCTGCTTGCCTTAAAATTCTCTCATCTTGCGGCCTGACTTCTGCATCGTCAAAATCAAAATACACGACATACTCGCTTAGAACCGTCATGGGAGTGACGTTCACATCATCATCGTCTTTTTTACAAGGATCTTTAAATCCTAAACGTTTGACGCCCAGATAATATCCTTGGCATTGCTCATCACGATTAAATTCATAATCATAGGCTCGTTGCTCCTGAATTGTTTTTGGCTGTGTAGCGAGGTTTAATGCTTCGGTAGCCGATGCTATTGATGTTGTTGCTAAAAGAGCTGTTGCTGTTAATGCGAGAAATTTCATTTGTTTTTCCTTTCTTCAATATTCAATGATGACTAATAATACAGGCTTAGTTTTCTGTAGCTTCATCAATTGCGTTACTAACTTCCTCTAACGACTCCCCTACGCTCGGCTCATGTTCATGTTCGTAAACCATGAACCCAAAAATCGCCAGAAGCGCTACAAAGATGAGTGCCAATATAATATTTGATTGTTTCATAAATTTTTTCCTTTGATATTTAGTTATACGACAAAAACAAACTGTGTTGTCTTTAGTTCCGCAAAAATTTTTCTAATCAACACAGAAGATAAGAATAGATTTTATATATCGATCGTTTTCAATCGTGTTGAAGCCGGCCTTTGAATATCTTTTTCATTTTTCTGACGACGCGGTCGTTCGCTGGCATGGGTCGTCATCTCTTTTTCATCTATATGCGACTCTTGTTTATTCATTGATTCGTCTAAATATTTCTTATGTTGACGCATGGGCTTCACTTGATCTTGGGCATCACTTTGCTTTGGAAGTATTTTTTCTGCCTCATCAGGCATGTTGTCCGTGACATAGCTGATGTTAATGTCTCCCGCCAGATCATTGGCGTTATGAATGATTTTTTGGAAGGTTTCGGGATGGTAAATATACGGCAACTCGGTATCTTCGACGAAACGCGCATCCATCACCATTTTCCCATATCCCAAAAAGCGTCCTAATAATCCGTAATTGATATCTGTTTTTCTAATTTCATCAAAACTCACCTCATAGACCAAAACACGGATTAACCCTGTTTTCATGTATAAGCGACGATCCGAAGCAAAAACATATGTTGAAGCCCAAAATATAAGCATACTTATGAAATACAGCGCAGCGAAAACGACCGAGCCCCACAGAAAAAAGAGTGAAGCATATGCAGCAACGTTCAAGAAGAATCCATCTGCATAAATATTATTCTCGAGACGGGGAAAGATAAAATAGTCATTTATCAGGTTATGAATAAAAAATCCGCCTAGGATTAAAATCGCGGACCAGATGACCGCTTCAACAATATAAATCCAATGCGGCCTATCAACAAACTGAAGCTCCTCTCGGTCTTGAAGAAACTGTGAAAATTTTGTTGCTTTCATAATGAGAAAACCAACCCCGAAGAATATAGTTCCACAGAGATGATAAAATGGCCTTGTGTCTTTAGCCTATCGGACAATGTATCCAGCCATGAGGGAAGTTGGCTCAAAGAAAAACTAGCGTCAATATTCCGTGCGCCATAATCATATTTATAGCCGTAATGTTGAACACGGCGTTTGAGATCGCTTAACCATTGTTGGCTGTCTATATTAGACAACAATATCTTCTCTTCGTCCGTTGATATAAAATCAGCTATATAAATCAACCCATCTATCTTCGGCTTGATTTCCTCAAATAAACTTAACACCTCTAAGCTCTAAATACCCATGTCGCAAACAACTGGTATTTCTCAATTGAACTTTCATCATCATTTGTATTGGTATGAGAATATCCATGAAACATTTGCGGGTCAAACGGGTATGTTTCTGGTGACTTGTAACCTGCGAATTGTGCCGCTTCATCAAATTTGAACGACCCTTTATAATGATTGTCGTCAACAATCGTTATTGTGACCTTTCCTTGATATAAAAAAGCCACAAGGTAAATATACCTGTGGCGTTAGTAAGGAATATATTCCTTTAATTTGCAGTAAATGTCAAGAGAATAGTTATCGACGGACTTCTCGGTTAATGGTGGAGGGAGTAGGATTCGAACCTACGTACTCCGAAGAGGCCTGATTTACAGTCAGGTGCCTTTAACCACTCGACCATCCCTCCACATATACTCAGAGTATCTGCGTAAAAAACAATTTTTGGACGTAAAAGTCAAGAAAGAGTTTTATTATTTTTTAAGATGGTCAATCAGCGCCGCAACCTGACCGCCATTGCGTTGAATAACGGATGCAAAATCATTTCGTTGAGTGACGGACATGCTCACACCCTCGACAATCACATCAATGACCTTATTATTGCGCACACGCCAATCCACGCGCACAGGCTGTCCACTGCCCCTAACAACGCTTTGTACGATAAAGTCACGTCGACCCGCAGGGCGATGACCGGTCACTTCTAAAGTTTGATTATTGTATTCTGCGAAACGCTTCGTATAAACATCGACAACCATTTTACGGAAAAGTCGGTTATAATCGCGTTTTTCAGCATCTGTCGCCAAGGTCCAATAACGCCCCAGTGAAAAACGCGCGATCGTGTCCATGTCAAATTTATCAATCAAAATGCGTTTAAATTCGGCGCGGCGTGCATCGTCATCACCAATTGTAGAGTCAAGCGCGGCAATGGCCTCATTACCTAATGATTCAACAAAATTTTCCGCCTTTTTGCCCTGCACTGCGGGGTCCATGTCCGCCACCGCGAGTGATGGGACAAATAATAAAAGTGCCAAGATTAAAAAGCGCATGATTTGTA
>CAJXOI010000139.1 GCA_913057885.1 uncultured Micavibrio sp. | reverse complement strand
GTTGAAAAACATCAATGATATTCATGGATGTATCCTTAGGGCCTCTGCCGCCAATTGTCAGACAGATATTTTAGTAAGGGAGGGCAAGATCCTCAAGGCTATATGGGATAACCTATTAGAGTTTGAAGATGAGTCTGAACCCGCTCTTTTAATGATGGGGCCAAATGCCCTGCAACGGACACTCGCCGATTTGGCGGGGGTGACCGTGGGATCAATATCCGTGTCAACCATGGAAATTTTTGAAGAGGCTGAAGAGTGGTGTGATCTGTTTGCTCCTGACCTGATGACAAAAATTCAACCGCGCGCGGCAGAAAATACGCGTAGCGGTATGGGGTTATTTGAAATCCATGATTTGATTGGCCAATTTGAAGGATTGCTCAAACCCTATATTGTCCTCCCCTCTGGTGGATCAATCATTATGGAGCATACAAGCGCCATGACCACAATTGATGTGAATAGCGGTGCCGATAAAAATAAACTGAACACGAATTTAGAAGCTGCACGGGAAATTGCAAGGCAACTGCGCATCCGTAACATCGGCGGGATCGTGATGGCAGATTTCATCAACATGAAAACCAAGGCCGATAAAAACAAAGTGCTCAAAGAATTGGATAGCGCATTTGTTTATGATCCGTGCACTACGCAATGTCATGGCATTACGGAGTTGGGTGTTTTTGAGATCTCCCGTCAACGGCGCACACCAACACTGGAAGAAAAACTTATCCTGTTTGAGCAAGGGGAAGAGGATTTTGAATAACGGGGTATTTTTCCCCTAGACAGTGAATACGTAATTCCTTATAAACAGGTGTTCTTAGACGATGGTCAGGTAGCTCAGTTGGTAGAGCAACGGACTGAAAATCCGTGTGTCGGCGGTTCAAGCCCGCCTCTGACCACCATTTTAAACTTTCAATGCTTTTTCTTTAGATCTTGAGACATAAGGTATTGGGCGCTCTTCCCTCCACAAATCTTTTGGTGCCGTTCTAAGAATTTCGTCTGCATCCAAAAGCCCCTTGGTGCCCCGCTTACACAAAATAAAGCTAAAAGACATTTTATCTTTCACAAGGGCCCAATCTGTAACATTATTTTCTATATAGCCGCGTAGTGCCGCTGCAAAAACCTTTATATCCTCTGAATAAAAATTACTAACAGTCACCCCGCCAATCGGGGACGCCGCATTAAAAATGGCAGATAAACTACTGCCATGTGCGCCATGCCCTGAAAAAACGACATAATATTCGTTTTTTCCATGCTTGATATCTCTTCTGATTGTTTCAAATGGACCGTACCACTCGGAACTGTCATTTCCTCGCGGGAAAATAACTTCTTCTTCTGGTGGTATCTCTTTAAAGATTGTCATAAAATCTCATTAACAAAGTCCACCAAGTCTTGTCAATAATTAAGGAGCGATGACCATACAGTTGCGTAAGAAAGCACACGCTTTTTGCGCAGTATGCTCATCAAACCCAGCCATGCGGGCACGGTATATTGTGCGCGAGCCCGTTGTCAGCGGTAGTGTCGCAGGCTTTATCATTTGACGCAATTCAGGGGGAAGAGATTTTGCCGCAACCTTTATAGCTTGTTCTGAAATTGTGGGGGTGGAATAAGCACCAATTTGAACCGCCCACCGTGCGCCACTCATATCTTCCTGACCGAATTGACCAACACCATTAATTTGGGCAATACGGCCGGTGTGGGCAGCAATCGCCATCAAGCCTGTTTCCAGCCGATCCGCTGCGCGTGGGTCAATATCCCCCTGCCCCAACATTTCGTCAATGCGGCTGTCATTATTATCATTGCTATAATTTTGAATGCGAGGCTTAACTGCGCGTGAGGCATCTAGCGATGCTAAAATCATATCCATTGTCTCCGGTTTACGATCAGGCATTGGAATGCGAGCCGCCGCCATGCGGGTTGGTGGTAGGGATCTGGCAAGGCGGAACCCTTCATCCATAATTTTTGACATGTGGGCGTTACGGGTTTTCCCAGAACGACCCCCAAAAACAACAGCAACCAAACGACGGTTGTCGCGCACTGCGGATGCCACAAGGTTAAAGCCAGAGGCATGGATATAACCCGTTTTAATGCCGTCCATCCCATCATAAGATTTCAAAAGCTTATTGTGGTTTCTGTAATTAACGCCGCGATATTTAAAATGTTTTGTCGAAAAATAATGATAATATTGTGGGTGGTTGTAAATCAATGCCCTCGCCAAAATCGCCATATCCCGTGCAGTTGACTTTTGACCCTTATGCGGAAGCCCCGATGCATTTCTAAACGTTGGCGATCGCATACCCCGCGACCTTGCGCGTGCGGTCATTTTATTCGCAAATGCTCACTCGCTTCCGGCGATATGCTCTGCCAAGGCGGCCGCAACATCATTGGCCGATTTGGTCACGAGGGCGTAAACCGCGTCTTCAACCTTGATTGACGATCCAACGGGTAAGTTTAATTTACTGGGCACCATGCTTGCTGCATGCCTTGATATGCGAACACGATCATTCAATTTGATTTGACCGCGGCTCAGCGCATCAAACGTCATATATAACGTCATGATTTTGGTCAACGATGCCGGGTACAATTTTTTATTGGCGTGACGTGCTCGCAAGACCTTACCTGTTTCAGCATCCACGACGATGGAGGCGTATTTCGGGTTGGCGAGTGCCTGACTTGAAAATCCAGTCATAATCACAAGCGTCGCCACAAGCACGAGGAACCCACCTAAAAATTTCATGAAGTTAAGTATATTTGATTTTTTTTTGCATGTCTAACAATCCACAACAGTATTTTCATTTTTTTGCATGAACTTGACTCAATTTCGGCGAGGTGGTATCGTATGTTGCATTGCAAAAAGGAGGTAGGTCACAATGACAAACAATAAATATGCACAAGATCAAATTGAACAAATGACGAAAGCCGCATCGCAGCAAGCTGAAGAAATTGCCAATTTCGGCAAGACAGGTTTCGAAGCTTGGATGAAAACAACGAACATCTGGATGGATGGCACACAAACATTGTGGAAATCATGCGCTGACATGACAAACAATGCTCGCGAACAACAAGCCGCCGCGATGAAGCAATTCATGTCATGCAAAACTTTGAACGACATGACAGAAACAAGTACCCGCGTTGCCCAGGAGTCAATGGAGCAAGTGATGTCAAACGCAACATCATTGTCTGAAAAAACAATCAAGGTTTGCATGGACACGATGGAACCAATCAATGACACCATGTCAAAGGGCTTTCAGACAGCAAAAAAAGCTGCAAAATCAGCCGCTTAAATATTAACTCATCACTTTTTACGAAAAGCCTGCTTGCCGCAGGCTTTTTTTATTGGTATTCCATATTTTTAAGGATAAAGGATTTCTGATATGGCACTGGTTACAGTTATCGGCACACAATGGGGCGACGAGGGAAAGGGCAAAATTGTTGATTTATTGGCCGAGAATGCCGATTGTATTGTGCGGTTTCAAGGCGGGAACAATGCCGGACATACACTTGTCATCGGTAATAAAACTTACAAACTTAATTTACTTCCCTCTGGCATAGTGCGGGACAATACCGTGTCATATATCGGGAACGGTGTTGTTCTCGACCCCTTTGCACTTAAAAAAGAAATAGACGCCGTCACGGAACAAGGTTTGTCTGTGACCCCTGCAAAACTTGTGATTTCAGAGTCGTGCCACCTGATTTTACCTGTTCATAAAATTTTGGATGGAGTTATGGAGGAAGCCAGAGGCGATATGAATTTGGGAACCACCCAAAAAGGAATCGGCCCCGCATACGAAGATAAGGTCGCCCGCCGTGGTATTCGTGTCGCCGATCTTCGCCACACAGATATTTTAAAAGATCGCCTTAGTGCCATGATGGCTTATCACAACGCCTTACTTCGTGGACTCGGGCAAAATGAAATTGATACGGATGGCC
>CAJXOI010000138.1 GCA_913057885.1 uncultured Micavibrio sp. | reverse complement strand
ATATAAAATTCCCTCAGGCTTTCCACTTCGTCCTCCACCGGTGTTTTTTGGATCAGATTCCTCATCTGCCCATGCCGGCAATTTGTAGGTTACACCTGTCTCTCTTTTCTTAAGCCAGCGATAGTAAAAAAACGCAATGACCAACACGATATCCAGAAAAATGATGCCCATTGAAAAAAACAGAGTCATGAAGGCCATCACTAGAATGGTAACGGCGGCATTATCGTTTTGCTCAAACCAATGCGCAAGCTTCACCATCAGTGGGCGCGTATCACGTAAAGCGTGATTTAAATCATAGGTATATTTTTTCTGATCTAATGGCATAAATGTCGCTTTTTATAAATCACCTAAAAAGGTAAAAAATTCTCCGTTGTTGAGAAAAAATCATCTGCACTCATCGGTACGCCAACAGCGTTACGATCATTGGTAATAATATTCTCCTGTTGTGCTATGGGGGCCGCAGGGGCCGAATTATTTGGTAATAGAGATAAAATCTCATCTTTGTATAAAATATAAACAATCAATAGAATGGCTGCGATACCAACAGCAAAAAGTATTGTTTTAAAAATGCTGAAAAACTTTTTCAGCGATGTTTTTTGGCCTGATTGCGCAACGCATGATGTCATGACACGCATGGCCCTTTTTGCCTGCTTCTCGCGTGTGTAATAGGCAATATCTTCTATTTTTTTCCCGTCACTTGATATTTTTTGTAAAATAAAAAGGCCCGCCTCGTTTTGCTCAATCCTCAGAATAAACGTTCCCTCATCCTTTAAATCCATCATCCACACCACAGGGGTCATGGCATCAGGAAGGGACAATACCATTCTGTTATCCGTTATTTTTGCATGAGGCATATTCAAAGGCATTTTTGTTTGCTCCGTTCTTATGTTCCAGCAGGTTTCATCACACCCTGATTTTTATCAGGATCATGTTTATTTTTGATCATACTAAAATCCAACTGAGGAATCGGCATGGATTTATCTTTATTTTCCAAATAAGCGGCCATGACATCCACAGCGTCTTTTAACATTGGTTTTGGTATTGGGCGATGAACCTGTTTCTCGGCACGATAATGGCTCATGGCTCCAATGGCTTCGGCATGGAATGATTGTCGTCCCAAATTATTGAGCGGATACCATAATTGGCGGTCATGGCCACGCAACCATAAAAACTGTGCTGGCGCCAAAACACCACCTTCACTGCGCGCCTTATCCAAGGCACCTAATAATGCAGTCGTTGTATAAGCATGATGATTACATTCGCTAATAACATCCCCAGCAATGTCTTTTTTGCTAAGGATTTTTCTGGCGCGTTGAACAAGTGTTCGGGACAATTTCAACCCACCAGATTTTGTCCAACATCTCGCCAATTCCCCCAAAAGATCATCGGCTTCTTGTCTTTTTCTGGCTGATTTTAGGGCAAATGCGGCAAGCATAACCTGAATATAAGGGGCCGTCTTCTTATACCCTTGCCATTTCGGACCCAGCTGTAACGCCAATGCCTGTTCCGCTTGATCGCGATCAAGCTTACCATCCGGCAGTGGCACGCGGTGATAAGCAACCCATTCTTCTGGGCTCAACGCCTCTGCAAAAACAGGAAGCTCCGCAGGAACAAGAGAGCCCGGCGCACGATGGGGCACTTCTTTCAGGGGATTGAAATTGATTATCGGCGAAATGACAGGGAATGTCTGGGCTTGAAGCTGGATTAACTTTTCCAGACCATGCGTGCGCCGATATTTGCTTGTCGGACTGCGGAACAGCGCGTAATAAGCTAATAAAGCAAAGATAATAGCGGCAGGAATTTGAAATGATTTCAAAATAACGTGCGAAGTCGCGTTGATAACAGCCCAATGATTATAATTTTCATCAAGCAACTCCTCAGGTGTAACTGAAAAAACGATATCCTTGGCCTCTTGAAATGTAACGGGACCCGAGACAGTTTCAACAGTTGTTTCCGGGGCCACCCATAAAGATGCGACCATGGCCTCGCCTTGTCGAACCCATAAATACCCCTGCAAAATCTGGTGCGTAAAGGTAATCCAGATCAAATAAGCAATCCCGCACGCGATGAACAGGATCAATGCGATCATCCACATTCCTTCTTCTGAACCACGTTTATCCGACATTCTTTGCTAAAACCCTCTACACCTAATATTTTAACGTCTGTTATAAGACATGTAACGCATTATAGTTTACCATTCGTGAAATGATATAACAAATATGATTAAGGTTTGACAAAGGAAAACATAATCGATTATAAGAATATCCGTTCAAAGACTTTGAACAAGGGTTTTTGGCCTCTTGACCCTTGCCGATTTTGGCGATAATAAGAACCAAGATATTAGGGAAAGCCGGCATAGCACAGTGGTAGTGCAGTCGATTTGTAATCGAAAGGTCGCGAGTTCGAATCTTGCTGCCGGCACCATTCTCCCCTATATCTTCTACATTGTTGGGGTATAGCCAAGCGGTAAGGCAGCGGTTTTTGGTATCGCCATTCCCTGGTTCGAATCCAGGTACCCCAGCCATCTATCTTCTTCATATTTTTCGTGGATTTCCATTTTCCTTCGTGTAATGCTTATGAAATAAGAGTTACAGAGCCGTTTATTTTTCGCTGACCGTCGCAAATCGTCATTAAAAATTGCGTGCAGTCACGAAATTTGGGGGCATATTTGGGGGCACAAATTTGTTGGTATAAATAATACCCCAAGAAAAAATGTTGGTATTTTGACATGAAAAAGAAGACTGCCTCGAATAAAGCACCTTTTTTAACCAGCTTTTAATATTACAAAGAAAAACTTCTGTAAAATATCAGTTTTGAAAATATAAATAGAGACTGTGTTCACATTAGGTTTTTATCAATTTTATTCTTGATTATTTCAGTGGTTTCTATATGGTAAGGCCAAATCATTATCAGCGAAAAACAGGGAGTGCTGATCATGTCTTATAATAATAAAATACAAGACACAAAAAAACTGCTAGATGAGCATATAGCCACAATTGATGGCCGATACCTAAGCCGTAATTTGCCTTTTGATACTAATAATTATGGCTATGCCGCACAAGCACGTAGTGGTACCAATCCCTATTTGAAAACAGCCCAAGAACAGGTTTTGTGGGCTCGTTTTCCAATGGCTTTGGGGCAAATGCGTAAACCTTCAATATATGGTGCCTGTTCCATAACAGGTGGCGTTTTAGCTCATCGTGGTGCCATCATGGCGGATCACACAATTGATGCTGTTAACACACCTCAATATCAGGAGATGGCAAAAAAACTGGGACGCCTGAGAACCACAAAAGACCTTGGCCTGTCGTCTTTGGGAAAAGATTATATCAGTAATCAGATTTTTTGGCCGAATTTGGAAACCGCTTTGCATATCGGCATGAACCCGATGCTCAGCCTATACCCCGATCATATTTTTATTGCTCCTCATCTTTACGAGGGGGCAACCAAACTAGCCGGTGCCTCTGCCGAAGCGACGGGCGGTATGGCGCACGACGAAGAAGAATATATGGGGCCAATGGGATGGCCCTTTATTGTATGGATGACAGAAAAATTTCTTTACAATGGCGATATTCCTTTTTCTCGTAACGGTAATCGCGAGGAAATGTTCGCCATGCAAAAGGCTTTAGGATACCTCGATGATCAGGTTTATGGCGTTTCTGACGATTATCGTTTTATCCGCGCTGACGGATCTATATCAAGTTTTGCCGAGCGGATGCAATTTTCGATGGATTATTTGATCTATGCCATGGAACATGATTTTTATGCTATGGAGGTCGCAGCTTGCAGCGCGTTTAAGGTCGAGATTGCGCGTCGTCTGCTTGACGATGATTATAACCGTAGCAAAGCCAATCCAATTCCAGTAGAACGTATTTCGGATGATCTTAAGGCTGAATTTACAAGCAAGGATCATTGGTGTAAAGACG
>CAJXOI010000137.1 GCA_913057885.1 uncultured Micavibrio sp. | reverse complement strand
CTGATATTCATTATGGCGGCACATGGGTTTTTGATGATCACGCATCCAATCATTTTATCCTAAGCCCGACTTTGGAAAATTTGGAAAAAGAAGCCCAGAAAATTTCCGATGATCCGGCTGCCTCATTATATGCGGATGTTGATATTGTCTTTCCTTGTGCCTTGGAAGACACTCTTACAAAAGATAACGCCCATCTTGTGAAAGCGCCTTACATTGTTGAGGGGGCAAACAACCCTACAACGGATGAGGCATACCAGATTTTATTTGATCGGAATATTTTGATAGTGCCGGGCATCATCGCCAACGCAGGTGGAATAATTGCGGCCTTTGTCGAGATGACCTCCAAAGCGGGCAATAAATCGGAAGAGGCAATAGCCTTAACCAAAGACCGCGTATCTGATAACATTAAACAAGTGATGCGTTATGTCGATGACTTAAATGTACGCCCTGACCTCGCGGCAGATTACATAACCTATAAGACTATTTTGAATAAAGGATAAAAACATGCACAAAAAAACAAAAGTCACAATATGCGGCGGCGGAAAAATAGGGGAGATGGTTGCTTTGTTTTTAACCGATTGCGGTGATTATGAATGTTTAGTTTTGGATAAGAATAAAAAACAGTTTTCGAAATTCAAAAAAATGAAGAATGTACAAACGCATATATGTGATATTGCAAATCAAAAAGATTTGGTCAAAGCGGCAAACGGAACTGAATTCATTATTTCAACTGCTCCATTCTCACTCACAACAGTCATTGCAGGCGCAGCAAAAAAACTAAAGGCACATTATGTTGATTTGACTGAAGACATTGCAGCATCTGAAGTTGTCAAAAAACTAGCAAAAGGGGCAAAAACATCGTTCATTCCTCAATCAGGCTTGGCGCCGGGTTTTATCTCAATCTTAGCCTATGACGTTGCAAAAGATTTCGATGAACTGCATAAGGTTCGTATGCGCGTAGGGGCATTAGCCAAATATCCTAATAATGCCATCAAATATAATTTAACATGGTCTACAGAGGGGTTGGTCAATGAATATTGCGAGCCGTGCAATGCCATCCAAGACGGAGAACTGGTTCAATTACAGCCGCTTGAGGGATATGAACATTTTACATTGGACGGTATGATGTACGAGGCTTTTAACACATCGGGCGGTGTTGGGACTTTGCCAGAGACTCTCGCTGGAAAAATTAAAGACCTGACCTACAAATCAATTCGTTATCCAGGGCATTTGGATGTCATGCGGTTTTTAATCAATGATCTGAAATTAAAAAATAATCAAGATGCCCTTGTAAAAATTTTGAATGATGCAATTCCATCTACGAAGCAGGATGTTGTTCTTGTCTATGCGGGTGTTTCAGGGATTAAAGATAAACAATTTTTGCAAGAGACCCGGGCCATCAAAATATATGCTGGTGAGGTTGCTGGAAAACAATGCACGGCCATTCAATTAACAACCGCTGGCGCGGCATGCGCCATAATTGATTTGGTGCGATCAGGAAAAATCAATAAAAAAGGTTTTGTGAAGCAGGAAGATATTAACTTTGACGATTTCATCACCAACCGATTTGGCCGCGTATATGCCCCAGGGGAGATAACGGCCGTTGCCGTATAAGGAAGGAAATAAAAATGACAAATCAGACAATCTTCAAAAAACTGGGACTCTCGGCCAAAGATTTAAAGGGCGGAAACCTTGAGGTTTTTTCGCCAATTGACGGGGTAAAATTGGCCTGCGTAAAAATGCACACTTTGCCTCAGGCAAGAACCATTATTGATCGTTCGTTAAAGGCTTTTGACCAATGGCGAGCGGTTCCAGCCCCCGTACGGGGAGAGCTTGTTCGGATTTTGGGCGATGAATTGCGCGCCTCCAAGGAGGATTTGTCAAAACTTGTGGCGCTTGAAAACGGCAAAATTTTTCAGGAAGCCATGGGCGAAGTGCAAGAAATGATTGATATTTGCGATTTTGCAGTCGGACTATCGCGTCAGGTGGGGGGATTGACGTTGCCCTCCGAAAGGCCCGGCCATCACATGCGCGAAAGCTGGCATCCGCTTGGGCCTGTTGGTGTCATTACCGCTTTTAACTTTCCCGTTGCAGTATGGGCATGGAATACAACTTTATCCCTGATTTGTGGGAATAGTGTGATTTGGAAGCCATCGGAAAAAACCCCTTTAACGGCGATGGCGACACAAAAAATATTTGATAGAGCGTTAAAAAAATTTGGCAACCAAGCACCAAAAAATTTATGTCAGCTGTTGATTGGTAATTACAAAGTTGGCGAAGTTTTGGTAGATAGTAAAAAAGTCCCCCTCATTTCAGCAACCGGATCAACCCGAATGGGTCAAATTGTTGCACCAAAAGTGGCCGCTCGATTTGGTAAAGCAATTTTAGAGTTAGGTGGAAATAATGCTGCAATTATTACGCCATCCGCAGATTTAGATATGGCTATCAGAGCCATTACATTTTCGGCAGTAGGAACCGCAGGCCAGAGATGCACATCGCTTCGCCGTCTTATTGTGCATGAATCCATTTATAACAAGTTAGTTAAACAGCTTAAAAAAATATATGGATCCATCACAATTGGAAATCCCCTTAACAAAAAGACGCTCGTGGGCCCACTGATTGATCAACAAGCCTATGAGTCATTTGAAGCTGCATTGGCGCAGGCAAAAGCCGAAGGTGGAAAAATTACAGGAGGCGGCCGCGCATTGACAAAATCTGGTGGGTGGTATGCAAAACCGGCCATTGTTGAAATGAAAAAACAAACTGATATTGTGCGCGCCGAGACCTTTGCCCCAATTTTATATGTGATGCGATATAAAACTTTGGACGAAGCGATTGAAATTCAAAACGACGTTCAACAAGGTTTATCCTCCAGCATCTTTACGAATGACGTCAGAGAAGCCGAATTGTTTTTGTCCGCTATCGGCTCGGATTGCGGAATCGCAAATGTGAATATCGGCACAAGTGGAGCGGAAATTGGCGGCGCCTTTGGCGGAGAAAAAGAAACCGGTGGCGGACGTGAATCGGGTTCTGACAGTTGGAAAGCCTATATGCGGCGGCAAACAAACACGGTTAATTACTCGACGGAATTGCCTCTTGCACAAGGCGTTGAATTTAAGGTTTAAACCCTTTAACTATTTTTGTTGGACGATATTTATTGGTTAGTTAAATAGCAGTTTATAACATCGCTTTATCGCCTTTGCTTTCTCATGTATAATTAAACCATGGCCAAATATCATTTCCAATGGGACGATCCATTTCTATTAGACGCCCAACTATCCGATGAAGAACGCATGATCCGGGATACCGCGCGGAGTTACGCACAGGATAAATTACAGCCTCGCGTGATTTCGGCCTATCGAGAAGAACGATTTGATCAAGAAATCATGCAGGAGATGGGTGCCTTGGGTTTATTAGGATCAACAATCCCTGAAGACTACGGCGGGGTTGGCGCGAACTATGTTTCTTATGGCCTCATTACGCGTGAAATTGAACGTGTTGATAGTGGATATCGCTCTGCCATGTCTGTGCAAAGCTCTTTAGTCATGTTTCCCATCCATGCGTTTGGCGCAGAAGAGATGAAACAGAAATATCTGCCCAAATTGGCCACTGGTGAGTTAATTGGATGTTTTGGCTTAACAGAACCCGACGCAGGGTCGGACCCTGCGAGCATGAAGACAAGAGCCGTAAAAACAAGTGATGGTTATAAATTAAACGGGTCCAAGACATGGATTTCCAATTCCCCGATTGCAGATGTATTTGTTGTGTGGGCCAAGTCCGAGGCTCATGACAATCAAATCCGTGGCTTTGTCCTTGAAAAAGGAATGAAGGGCCTTAGTACACCAAAAATTGAAGGGAAACTCTCTCTCCGAGCTTCTGTTACAGGTGAAATCGTTATGGATGATGTGGAGGTGCCAGAAATCGCTATGTTCCCTGAAGTTGAGG
>CAJXOI010000136.1 GCA_913057885.1 uncultured Micavibrio sp. | reverse complement strand
TGCCGACCAGCACTATATCATCGAATGCCAAGGACGCTGCCAGTTCCACAATAGCCCGGTGCTCGCGCTCGCTATCTGCCCCCAATTCGAGCATGTCCCCCAGTATGAGCAACCGTTTTTTTGCCTCCATATTTCGGAAAGCGCGGATGGCGTTGGCCATGGCCTTGTATTTTGCGGTTTCTTCTGTGGGCATATCATCTGTCTTGAGAACTTCGAGGGACATGGACTTTTCCTTTATTCGAATTAAAATTTAATAGGACAGTAGCAATAAATATGAATATCCGCAATCTGTTGATAAGTTTTTAAAACGATTCGACAAAACAGTCATTTTTTTCCTAGTTTAATTGATAAATAAGGAGAAATATCATGCGTTTCGATGCCAGTTTGAAAGAATTGCAAAAGGCGATAAAAGACCTTGAAAAGGCCAGCAAAGACGCCGCTAAGAAAAAGGGTAAAGTTACATCAACTAATCAAATGGATATGTTTGCCGCACCTGCGCCGTCCAATGACATAGATGTTGATAAATTGAAAGCCCAATTGGATGATGCGATTGCATCTGTAGAAACAGTATTGAAAGAGAGTGCGTAATGGCTGAAGTAACACTCACAGTGAATGATCGTTCTTTTAAATTGGCCTGTGCCGATGGTGATGAAGGCCGTTTGCAAAATTTGGCGGCCTATGTCGACGAGCGTTTAAACACGATTGCCGAAAGCGGTGTTGTTCGTCGTGAATCTGACCTGATGGCTCTGACCGCGATTGTTTTGGCCGATGAGTTGTTCGAGGCTCAAAACGCCGTGTCTAATGATAATCCTCAGGCTGCCGAAGATTATTCCGAAAAATTGACAAAAGCGTTACAGGAACAAGAGGCCGAGTATGCGGCGCAGGTTGATAGTTTGACGGAAACTGTGCGTAAATTAGCTGAATCCATAAAGTAGAAAAAAGCCGCGAGCGCCGTGGTGCACTATATCATCATCTGGCCCTATCATAGATAGGTGGGCGCCGTTTGTCGGACATTCGCGGCAAAACACGTTCTTCCGACAGGGATAGCTCCCGAGATGTGATTATCGGCCCGAGAGATTAAAGTCACTCACGTACGCCGCAGCATTATTTATAGTATATAATGAAAAGCCATGGAAAATTCAAAAAAATTATTACGGCAACGCGCAAAGGATATTCGAGGCGCGATCTTATTTAAAGACCGAGAGACCGGCTCCGCCTTGTTACAGGAAAAAGTTATGACCGTTTTGAAGCCTCTTATCGGTGTTAAAAATAGAAAAAAAATTATCGGAACCTATTATCCTATTGGATCGGAAATTCAGCCGCCCCGTGCTATTGATGATGTAATGATGGCCTTGCCTGTTATTCGACATAAAATAATGATTGAATTTTACCCGTGGACGGCAGATATGCGTTTGGTCAAACGCGATTTTGATATTCCGATCCCGGATACAAGGGGGCTTAACCCTGTTCATCCTGATATACTGTTGATACCGCTTTTGTTATGTGACGAGCGAGGAAATCGTATTGGATACGGGGCGGGGCATTATGATCGTTATATTGCATCATGTGTGCAAAAGCCTCTTTTGATCGGGTTATGTTACGAGGAACAAGTCTGGCCTGAGACGTTACCTTATGACCCTTATGATCAACGGCTTGATTTGATT
Organism: uncultured Micavibrio sp.; assembly: GCA_913057885.1. Lineage (GTDB taxonomy): Bacteria > Pseudomonadota > Alphaproteobacteria > Micavibrionales > UBA1664 > UBA1664. The sequence continues at coordinate 2,326 of CAJXOI010000136.1, read as the reverse complement.
ATTACGCCAAAAAGGATTATAGAAGTGCCATGAAATTATTATTTATTGGCGATGTTGCTTGGGAACCAGGGCGCAAAGCGTTGGAAAAGCATTTGCCGACCTTACGCGAAAAATTGCAACCGGATGCTGTGATTGTAAATCGTGAAAATTCCGCACATGGTGCGGGAATCAATCCAAAAATTGCCGATTGGATGTTTGATGATTTGGGCGTTGATTGTATTACGGGCGGGGATCATAGTTTTGATAAGCGCGAAATTATCCCCTATATGAAAGATCGTCCCAATATCATTCGTCCCGCCAATTTTCCTGATATGGAGGGCAATGGCGTATATAGTTTTAAAACAAAAACTACGGGCCAATATATAACTGTTATCAATATGATGGGGCGCGTGTTTACAGGCCCGATGTTGGATTGCCCGTTTCGGAAATTGGATAGCATTCTTGCGAATATCAAACTCAAAAATAACAGTGATACGATTGTGGTCGATTTCCATGCCGAGGCAACGTCTGAAAAATATTGTTTCGGTCATTACGCCGATGGTCGTGTCAGTGCGGTTTTGGGGACGCACACCCATGTTCCGACAGCGGATCATCAAATCTTGCCAAAGGGCACAGCGTACCAATCCGATGTAGGTATGACGGGAACTTACACTGGATCAATTGGTGCAGCATTAGATGTCCCGATGCAAGGATTTATGAAGGGACGGTTATTGGATAAATTTGAACCTGCAAAAGGCGAAGGAACAGTATGCGGTGCAGTGGTTGACACAGATGATAAAACTGGATTGGCTGTTTCTATCAATCCCGTTCGCATTGGCGGCAATGTTTTGCAAGAGGTCTTTTAAGTTTTCTTATCGACTTCACGGCGTTTCGGGATATTTTGTCCCTCAAGATATTTACGTCTCCGATCAGGACCAAAAAAATCAGAGCTTTTTACAAACTGACGAGGTTTCATTATGATATGATCTATCCTTTTATATAGATCGTTAGCTGTAAAAGGTTTTACTAAAAATTCTGTAACACCCGTGTCGCGGGCCTGAATAACGCGGCGTTTTTCACTGAATCCCGTCATGATGACGATCGGAACAAACGGGTTAGGGCTGAGTGATCCCATGCGTACATCTTCGGTGAATTTGATGCCGTTATCATTTTTTATGAGCCAATCCGTTAAAATTAAATCATGCTTTCCCTCGCAAAATTTTCTAAAGCCTACCTCACTTGTTTTAGCCACATCAATATGATTGATTCCAAATCCATTAAGGAGGGCACAAGTAATATCAGTCATGGGCTGTGAATCCTCGACAATAAGGACTTTTACATTAGAAAAATTATAAGCCATGCTTCTGTCTTGTCTCTTGCGGTCATTAACGATATAAAAACAATATTTAACTCAAATAAACTAATCAAGGGATTTCACTATGGCAGGACATTCCAAATTCGCCAATATCAAACACCGTAAGGGCGCTCAGGATAAAAAGCGTGCAAAGATTTTCGCAAAACATGCACGTGAAATCACTGTTGCAACAAAGCTGGGCGGTGTTGATCCGGATATGAATCCGCGTTTACGTTTGGCAATTGCCGCGTCGCGCGCAGCCAATATGCCCAATGATCGCATCAAGCGCGCAATCGAAGTTGGTGACCCCAACAGCACCGATAACGTTGATTACGAGGAAATCCGTTACGAGGGCTATGGCCATGGTGGCGTTGCTATGATTATCGAGACATTAACCGACAATCGTAATCGAACGGTGGCTGAGGTTAGAATGCATTTCTCTAAGGCCGGTGCAAATTTGGGTGAGTCAAACTCTGTCCTTTTTGGTTTTGATCGTATGGGGGAAGTGATCTTGCCAAAATCTGACGGTGATTTTGAATCTGTATTCGACGCCGTATTGGAAATGGGTGCCGAGGACATTGAAGATGACGAAGAGTTTTATACAGTCTACACATCAATGGATAGTTTTGGTGATGTACAAAAGGCATTGGAAGACAAATATGAAACCATCGAAAAATCGGGATTGATTTGGAAGCCTAAGACAATGATCGAGGTTGATTTTGATACGGCAGAAAAAAATATGAAGCTGATAGATTCTTTAGAAGATTCTGATGATGTGCAGGCCGTGTTCACGAATATGGACATGTCGGACGAGATCGCCGAAAAATTGATGGCGAACGAATAGAGAACATGGCATAGTGATTCAATGAAGATACTTGGGATCGACCCTGGCCTGAACAATACAGGATGGGGAATTATCGAACAAAAACAAAATGCTTTGGCCTTTATTGCCTGTGGCGTCATAAAACCTTCTGCCAAATATGAAACGGCGGA
>CAJXOI010000135.1 GCA_913057885.1 uncultured Micavibrio sp. | reverse complement strand
ACGCCCCCCAAATAATGGTGACGGCTAAAACGGCCATCGCCGTCCATCCATGACGACGCCTGCAAAATGTGGTGTGTTTTGGTTGTGGTGGGTCAAGGCGCATCGCCACCCAAATCAAACATCCGAAGATAATAAAGGCTAAGGATAAATGCGCTGCCAATCGGTAATGCGATACCGCGGGTTCGTCAACAAGACCGCTGAGCACCATCACATAGCCCATCACGGCCTGTAACCCACCAAGGATCAAAAGGCCAATCAATGGTTTTTTAAATCCAACGGGAATCCAGTTTTTCACCCAAAAAAAGATGAGGGGCAATGCGTATGTCAGGCCGATTAAACGCCCCCACACGCGGTGAAACCATTCCCAAAAAAAGATATATTGAAATTCGGCCAAACTCATCCCCGTATTGATGAATTGATATTCAGGGGTTTGACGATACAGGTCAAAAACACGTGTCCATTCTTCGGCAGAAAGCGGTGGAATTGTCCCGATCAACGGTCGCCACTCCACCATGCTCAACCCGCTTTCGGTCAGGCGGGTGATGGCGCCAATAATGGCCATACAAAACACCATAAAGGCATTGAAATAAAGCCAATTGCGAATGATTATAGGGCGTGCAGTATCGGTCATAATTGACACTTAAGATAATTGAATTCCCGATTGTGACAAGATACAAATTATCGCACGGTCACAATACCTAAGCAGGGGTAATTTTACGGAAGTTCGGAACCTCTGTTCCTGCCAATTCAACTTGCCCTTTATCTGTGATACGAAGCTTTGTTTCAGTTTCATCAGAAAACCAATTTTTTGAACCTTCACTCGCCTTGACATAGCCTTCTGCTTCAAGATGATCGATAGTTTTTTGAAGTTGTTCTATGGTCGGGAAGCTCTCTTTGCCTAAGCCTAATGCCGCACATAGCTTTACTATAACAACTTGTACCTTTGAAGCAGCCTCGTCCTTAGGGTAGCTGTAAAACATTCCTTTCGCAGCTTCAAAAGCTGTTAAGCAGAAGAATTTTAATCCTTCATCATCTAATCGAAAAACGTCTTTTTGGTCTGACATGTTTTATCACCTTTTAAATCGTTAAATTATTTAAAAAAATGTCTAGCCTATCTTTCCTTTATTCGTCAAATTATTTCTCAAAAACCCTTGGCGGGGAGGAGTTCAGGCGTTATATAGAAATCCATGACTGAAAGATATGAAACGGATGTGATTATTATCGGGGCGGGGCCGTGCGGGTTGTTCGCCGTGTTTGAATTGGGTTTGTTGGACCTGAAATGCCATTTGGTGGATATTTTGGATAAACCGGGTGGACAATGTGCCGAGCTGTACCCCGAAAAACCCATTTATGATATCCCCGCCCTTCCCATTGTTTCGGGACAAGAATTGACCGATCGGTTGATGGAACAAATCGCCCCGTTTGAACCCACATTTCATTTCGGGCAAATGGCCGAAAAAATACAAAAGCTGGATAACGGAAAATGGGAGTTGACCACTGACATCGGCACTGTGCTTGAAGCCCCCGTCATCGTCATTGCCGCAGGTGGTGGGTCATTCATGCCGAAAAAACCACCTATCCCCGAGCTTGAGAGTTATGAGGGCGAATCCGTCTTTTACGCCGTGCGGAAAATGGATGCATTCCGCGATCATGACCTGGTGATAGCAGGGGGGGGTGATTCCGCGCTGGATTGGTGTTTGAATTTACAACCGATTGCGAAATCAGTGACTCTTGTTCATCGGCGCGATGATTTTCGTGCCGCGCCCGATTCCGTTTTAAAAATGCGGAAATTGGTTGAAGACGGGAAAATGGGTCTTGTGATCGGCAATATCACAGGTGTTGACGGTGATGGCACACAAGTTGACGCCCTTCAGGTCAAAACCAAAGAACAGGGTGAGCTGGAATTAAAATGCTCTCGCTTTTTGGCGTTTTACGGTTTGACTATGAAGCTTGGCCCCGTTGCGGAATTTGGCCTGAATTTGCATGAAAATCTGATCCCTGTGGATACGGAAAAATTTGAAACGTCGGAACGTGGCATTTTTGCTATTGGTGATATCAATCATTATCCGGGCAAGTTGAAATTGATCCTTAGCGGGTTTCACGAAGCGGCGTTGATGGCGCAAGAGGCGTTTCGCATCATTCACCCTGATAAAAAATTGCGTTTTCAATACACCACATCGTCATCTGACCTTCAGAAAAAATTAGGCGTTGCGGAAGGCAAAGCGGCCTAGTACATATAAAGGCATGACGTCACCAAATTTGCCACAAACGCAACCCCGCTATTTCGAGATTTTGCGTGCTCTGCAAAAGGGGGGTATGAGTTTATGGCTCAATCGTAAATCATTGATGCCCATGACATTGGTGCCCGTGATCGTGACGTTTTTGACGCTGATGATTATGCGCACCCTCACTGGAGATGAAAACGCCGATATATCCTATTTTGTGATGGCGATGGTGCAAATTCCCGCCGATTTCGTGGTTGGTATTTTTTGCGCCTTGGTGGTGTTTATCATCATGAGCGCACCTAAAAAAGATGACAAAGACAAACCCGTGATGTTCACATTGAATATTTTGGAGCGGAAAGACCTGATTTTGGCGGGGGCGATTGCCCATGTGGTCATCAGTTACCTTTCAGGCGGTTTTTATGGTGGATTGTTGCTGATTTTTGAGCCGATGCAACAGGCTGCGGCTGAGACGCAACAGGTCTCGGGCGCGTCAATGTTTCTGTTGGGTACTTTGATGGCGGTATTTTTCTATGCCATAAGGTTTTTAATGCTTCCAATTTTGGTTGTGGCACAAATGGACATCAAAGGATTTTATCGCGCACATATGGGGTATGGCCTCTCTCTTCCGGTTTTTTTGGTAAAGGCCGCAACGGCCATGGTTGTTGGATTTTTTATCATGTTTCCTGCCGCCGCAGTGATGGGCACTGAAGGGGATGCAACCCCGATACAAATGGCGCTGGTTGATTTCGCTGTAGCCTTTGGTAATGTCATTGCGGTGGCATGGGCCTATGCGGCCTTGGCTATCGGGTTGAGGCAAATGACGGATAAAGGCCAATCATGAAAATATTTGTAACCGATCAAGATGGAAACCAGCATGAATTAGAGGCCATCGAAGGATGGCAGGTCATGGAGATAATTCGTGACCATGGATTACCAATTAAGGCGGAATGCGGCGGTGCCTGTTGTTGCGCAACATGCCATGTGTATGTTGATCCTGATTGGGCGAATAAAATCTATCTGATGCGTGAAGACGAGGATGATATGTTGGATGAAACCTTTGACCGCGAGGAAAATTCCCGCCTGTCTTGTCAAATTATTATGAGCGAGGAGTTAGATGGCTTAAAGGTCACTTTGGCCGATAGTGCGAAGCCGTAGCCGTAAATGTTGATGAGTTGGCGTCAAGAATGTCCTTAAAGACAGAGGCAACAACCATTGCATCACGTGGTGTTAATACCACTTCAACATTTGCCGAGATGAATTCTTTGATAAAGCGTTTTACGCCGCATTCAGGTGTCATTGGTGGCAAATCTTTATCTGAATTGCATTCCATTGCTGCCTCAAAAGCTTCATATTCATAAATTTCAGGCCACTCATGCGCCGCAACAGTTTCGTATAAAATATCTTGGAGCATTTGCATCGTGCTACCACAGGCATCAAGATCACACAGTGTATCTGCAAAGTCATGTTGAGCACTGCGCAAAATATCAGGGGCATGATGCTTGAGCTTTTCAAGTTGGGTTTCGATATGGGTTGAAAGATATCGATACCCCGTTTGTATGAAATTATCGTATGTCCCCAATTCCGCCTGCGCTAAACATTCATCAATCTCGCTTTTGACAAGGAGGGCATCTGCGGCACTTTGTGCCTTGTTCGCAAGGTCGCGTATCTGTGCGGGATGAATAAAACCTGATTTATTGGCATATGGATCTAAAAGATTAGCACAGAGTGACATGCAAACAGCATAGAGGGATATGGCATACCGTGTATCAATTTGCGG
>CAJXOI010000134.1 GCA_913057885.1 uncultured Micavibrio sp. | reverse complement strand
TAAAACAAATTACGGATCAATGTTGATGCATCTGAAAACCATTGGTGAAACCATGGCGGCAAAGTAACCGCGTGTAACGCTGTGTGAGCCATAAAGGGCTTGGCGTTGCCATATTTCCTCTCTAGACTGTTTTCTATGATTCAAAACACAGCTGTTATTATTCTTGCGGCAGGCAAAGGGACACGAATGAAGTCATCTGTGCCAAAGGTTCTACATAAAATCGCGGGTAAGGCGATGGTTAATCACGTCATAGATGCTTGTCCGGGGGCGGAAATCACCGTTGTCGTTGGCCCTAATATGCCCGAGGTTGAGGCCGCCGTTACCCCACATAAAACCGTCATTCAGAAAAATCAAAACGGGACTGGTGATGCCGCAAAATCGGCCAAAGACGCCTTGGCGGATTTTGATGGATTTGTTTTTATTATCAATGGCGATTTACCTCTTATTCAAACTGAAACATTGGAAAATCTCTGTCATGCGGCACAAGAGACAGGCTTGGCGATTTTAGGGTTCGAGGCGGATGATCCGCATGGCTATGGACGCTTGGTCACATCAGGCGGTCATGTTGCTGAAATTATTGAAGAAAAAGATTGTTCCGATGATCAACGGGCGATCACATTGTGCAACGCCGGCGCCTATTGCGCGCAAGGCGATCAATTATTTCAATGGTTGGATCAATTATCATCCGATAATGCGCAGGGTGAATATTATTTAACGGATATGGTGGCTATCGCGGCCAAAGACAATGTGCAATGTGCCTATGCCGTTGCTGATGAATTGGAAGTCATGGGCGTGAATTCGCGGTCGCAATTGGCCGATGCCGAATATGTGATGCAGGCGCGTTTAAGGGCGCAGGCCATGGGTCACGGTGTGACGATGATTGACCCCGAATCTGTGTATTTATCGACCGATACGATTTTTGGCCAGGATGTGACGATTGAACCAAATGTTTTTATTGGTACAGGGGTTTCCGTAAGGAGCGGGACAACCATTCATGCTTTCTCTCATATTGAGGGAACGGTCATTGGTGAAAATGCATCTGTGGGTCCCTTTGCCCGTTTGCGCCCCAACTCAAAAATCGGCAATGATGTCACGGTCGGTAATTTTATCGAAGTTAATCGTTCAGAATTCAAAGACGGATCAAAATCAAAGCACATGTCCTATATCGGTGATGCCGTGATTGGCGAAAAAACAAATATCGGGGCGGGGACCGTATTTGCCAATTATGACGGATTTAATAAACAGGATACCCATGTCGGCAAAGGTGTTTTTGTTGGGTCAAATAGCACGATTGTCGCCCCTGTGACAGTCGGGGATGATGCCATTATTGGTGCGGGAAGCACAATCACCAAAGATGTCGAGGCCGATGCTATGGCCATTTCCCGTGGTGAAGAAAAATCAATTGCCGGGAAGGCCACAGATTACAGAAAGAAGAAATCGGCATGAGGGTGTTTATAGCGGTTTTAATCATCGGCTTTATGATGCCTGTTGCGGCGATGGCGTGCTCCTGCCAAACTCCAACAGAAGCCAAAGCCAAAAAAGCCTATGCCATAACAGAAGTAATTGTCCGTGCCCGCGTTGAACAGGTTTCAGGCGGATGGGGTACGATGAATCCGACTTTAAGGTTAGGTGTTACAGAGGTTTTAAAGGGTGAAAATATCCCAGAGACCATCATGGCGAATTATAACAGCAATACTGCCGCATGCGGCTATTCCTATAAAGAAGGTGATGAAGATATATTTGCCTTGTTCGACACACGAGAGATAGGGCTGACGGCTAATAATGCTCGCGGCTATGGCTATCGCCTGATGCAAGCCTGTCACGGCGCAAATGTGAAATATTTCATTGAGGAAATTCTTAAAGAAGGCCAAAAATAATGTGGTTTATCTTTGCTTTGATTCATATGTTTTTGATGGCACTCGTCAATTATTCAGATGAATATTTAACGCACTCAAGCACAGTTAAGGAATCAAAAAATATCCATGAGCGCATTGGTGGTGTTTTAACGGCTTCGGTGCTTTTAACCATAATAGGTATTGTGGCATCATCTATTTTTGCTGGGACTATTTTTATCAATAGCGAGGCAATTATCCTATGCCTCATATCCTCAGTTTTTATGTTTTCGACATGGGTTGGTTATTTCTATTTATTTCAAAAATACTCCGCGCATAAAATTGTAGCACTATTTGGTTTGTCAACATTATGGTTGCTGGCCTTTGAAATTGGTCTTGGTGAAACCATTTCGATCATGGCCTTAACAGGTGTTTTGATTTTAGTTCTGTCATCTTATTTTATTGATATCGGCCATTTAAAATTTACAATCCCGTCTTCTCTTTTGATATCAATGGTTGGTATCAGCTTTTGTTGGGCCATGACGGCCTTATTATGGCGATACGCAATTGATATTCATGATGATAGCTTTGCAATATATTTTTGGCATTTGGTTGGAATAACGGCTTTTCTCCCAATTATTTTATGTATGAAATCCTACCGAAAAGGGTTTATTGATCGAGTAAAAAATGAAAGAAGCCAATTTTTGGGGCGTTCGATTTTTAATGAATCTTGCTCTCAATTGTCTTTTTATTTTTCGGTTGTGGCATACGCCCTTGCGCCATTAGCGACTTATGTTTCTGCATTGGGAGGGTTGCAAAGCTTGTTTCTCCTTTTATTATTTTACATAAAACCAATAGGGAGTAGGAACTCAATTACGATGGTACAGCTTGGGTCGATTGTTGGCATTGCAATTGGCATAGGGCTGCTGGAGATATTTTAAAAAAAGAAAGAGAGTAAAAAATGTGTGGAATTGTTGGTATTATCGGAAAAAAAGAGGCGACACCACTGTTAATAGAGGGGTTAAAGCGGTTGGAATATCGCGGATATGACTCGGCAGGTGTTGCCACAATCAATGACAATCAAATTGATCGCCGCCGTAGCGAGGGCAAAATCGTCAATCTTGAAAAAATCCTGTCTGATAATGCTTTGCCAGGGACAATCGGTATTGGTCATACACGGTGGGCGACTCATGGTCTGCCCAACACAATCAATGCCCATCCCCATGCAACAGACAAGGTTGCGGTTGTTCATAACGGTATCATTGAAAATTATAAGGACATCAAGGCCGAGTTGGAATCATATCAGGTTCGGTTTGAATCCGAAACGGATACCGAAGTCATTGCGCAGTTGGTCACCCATTACATGAATCAAGGTGACAGCGCACAAGACGCCGCGAATAAAGCGTTTGATCGTTTGGAGGGGGCATATTCCCTGGCATTGATTTTTGCAGGTGAAGATAATTTGATGATCGGTGCACGGCAGGGGACGCCATTGGCCGTGGGTTACGGGGATGGAGAAATGTATTTGGCCTCCGATTCCTATGCTCTTGCCCCGCTGACCAATCAAATTTGCTTTTTGGAAGATGGCGACCGCGTAACCTTGACGCGGGAAAAGGCGCGTATCTATTCCGCTACGAATGATAATATTGACCGTCCAATCCGCACGACGGCCCAAAGTGGCGCCGTGATGGGAAAAGGCGAATATCCGCATTTTATGTTGAAAGAAATTTATGAACAACCCGCCGTCATTGGGGATACGTTGAATGCCTTTATCAACCCGTCCACCAACGAAGTCTCCTTACCGCCTAAGGTATTGGCGCTGGCAAACACGCCGCGTGTAACAATTGTTGCGTGTGGAACGGCCTATTACGCGGGGCAGGTGGCAAAATATTGGTTGGAACAAATCGCGCGGATTCCGGTGGAATTGGATATAGCCTCTGAGTTTCGGTATCGCGAGGCGCCGATGCCCGAGGGCGGGGTTGCGCTTTTTATCTCTCAATCAGGGGAAACGCTCGATACGTTAGAGGCCCTGCGCTATGCAAAATCCCAAGGGCAAACGATTTTATCAATTTTGAACGCGATTGAATCAACGATTGAGAGGCAATCGGATCATGTTTTGCATACCTTGGCGGGCCCTGAAATCGGTGTGGCCTCAACCAAGGCGTTTACAACGCAACTGACAACCTTGGCGTGTCTG
>CAJXOI010000133.1 GCA_913057885.1 uncultured Micavibrio sp. | reverse complement strand
GCTTTCTCTATCACTCATTATTTGATCCTTAATCTGTCTTTCAAAAGACCATAGCGCATAAGAATGGAAAATCAATAGACATCCTCGGCGAGATGTTAGACGTCGTCCTTAGGCGAGAGGCTATCGGGATCAATGCCCAAAGTTGCCATACGCTCGCGCCAACGACTATGCGCAAGGGCTTGCATATCTTCGACTTTGTCCAGCTCATCCGTGATTTCAAACCCGATCAGGGTTTCCACAATGTCTTCCTGTGTGACAAGGCCCTGCACAGTGCCATATTCATCTACAACCAATGCGATATAGCTTTTCCCCCGAATTAGTTGATCATAGACTTCGGACGCCTTCATCGTATCGGAAAGCATTAAGCATTCGCGGTTAAATTCGGACAATTTCCGGTCGAATTCATCCTTTGCCTGTGCAATCAATAGGTCGGATTTTAAAATATATTTATGAATATTATCCCGTGACTGGTCAAAAGTCATGATACGAGAAAACGGCGATTCAGCATGTTGTTCAAAAAATTCTTTGACGGTCATGTCTTGGGAAACGGAAAATATAACAGGTCTCGGCGTCATAATGCTCCGCACAGAAATCTGACGTAACTTCATCAGATTACTTACAATTTTATGTTCGTTGTTGTTAAGAACACCCTCTTTGCGGCTGATTTCCACCATGGCCTTGACTTCGTCACGGCTAAAGGTAAAGGCACTTTCACCGGATTTAGAAAGTAGTTTTGTCAATTTTTCCGAGCACCAAACCAAAGGAAGCAAAGTGATTGTCAGCCAATGAATCATCATGCCAAAGGCAGGAGCCAATTGCCGCCAATAAACCGCGCCCAACGTTTTGGGAATAATTTCACTGAAGACCAAAACCAAAAATGTCAAAATCGCCGATGTAACGCCTAAAAACTCATTACCGAAAACAACTGCGGATTGTGCGCCAACGCCCGCTGCGCCAACCGTGTGTGCAATTGTATTCGCCGTTAGAATAGCCGCCAGAGGGCGGTCAAGGTTACCAAGCAATGCTTTGAGAGTCTTTGTGCTTTTGTTTGTTTGATTCAGGGATTCAATGTACGACATACGTACGGACAGCAAAACTGCCTCTGATATCGAGCAAAAGAACGAGACAACAAGTGCCAAAAGAAGGTAAAAAATTAATAGTGACATATGTTCAAAACGCTAACGTTTCTGCGTTGCAATAACAAAAATTGATGCGTTCAATATAGCGATAAGGTTATAGTCTGTCGATACATAGTTTAAGTGTTAATATTTAAATTGAGATTGATATAGACCATGAATTCCTCGACCCCGTTTTCAGGCGCCGCAACAGTTAACGTGTCTCACTCACAAGTCCCCAAAATGGCTTTACAGTTTTCTACCGAACGGGACATAGATCGCATCATAGCATATTATGTTGAAAATTCCCATCATCATGTGCATGTCAGGCGCCGCGATTGGATTGCCCAACATGCCTCCGCCGGGCAATTTATGCTTGGAACCAATAATGATGGTGATATTATAGCGTCCTCTGCCCTTTATGATTATATGGTCGAAGGGGACGACCCTGGCGGATTGCCATCCTATTACGAGGTTGGATCGACCAATTTTAAAAAACCCGGCGGTGCAGGCTATGGCCTCTATCCATTATTTATCGCGTCCCAAGTGATTGAGGCGTTCTTGGAAATGGCACCACGACAAAAATGTATCGCCAATGTCTATGACTCAAGTCCCGTAGGAACACAATTGTTGGTGGGGCAGGTTGGTTGGGTTACCATAGAGCCGACAGAGGATATTTTAGAAAAATTTAAATCAACAAAGTCCTCTGATCATTCCAATGACGAACCCATGACATGGTATGCTTCTCAATCGCAATGTCTTCCGCATCAGGCCAGAATTGTTTTGCATTGGATTCAAAAAGCAGAGGCCTATAACCGAAAGGCCGACATGACAATGGCGCTTGATTTTTCGGACTTTGCATTGGCAAAGCAAAATAGACCATTGGTTGAAGAAATCGCATATGGTGATTTTGGACGGTTCCTAGAATCACGGACGCATATTCCATTACAAGACGCACAGAGATTATTGCGGGAACGTTACCTACCTGAATGCTCGCGATCCACATATAAACCCAGACGATCAGGCCCAGTATAAAATGGCCAATATCCGTAATTCCATCGCTGTCTTACAAAATGAAATGTCTGGTTACAGACGTTCTATGCATGAAAACCCGCAAACCGCATATGAAGAGCAATTTGCCAGCGATTTAGTATCCGAAAAGCTCTCGGAATGGGGCATAGAACACCAACGTCATATCGGTGTCACTGGGATTGTGGCCAAAATCGAAGGTAAAAAGAATACCTCAGGCAAAGCAATCGGTTTACGGGCAGATATGGATGCGCTTGATATCCTTGAAAAAACAAACCAACCATGGTCATCAAAAATTCCCGGGAAAATGCATGGTTGTGGGCATGACGGCCATACGTCAATCCTTTTGGGTGTGGCGAAACATCTGAATGAAACAAAGAATTTTGATGGAACGGTTTACCTTGTTTTTCAACCTGCGGAAGAGGGGCAAGGTGGTGCAGACAAAATGATTCAGGATGGATTATTTAAGAAATACCCGATGGATGCCATTTTCGGCCTACATAACTGGCCGTTTTTGGAAAAGGGAAAGGTCGCGCTTCGCTCTGGCCCATTGTTGGCTTCAGCCGATAAATTTTCAATCGTTGTCCATGGAAAGGGGGGACACGCCGCCTATCCCGAGCAAACAATTGATCCAATCATGACTGCCAATAAAATCATTTCCGAGATACAAACGATCATTAGCCGTGAATTAAAGCCGACTGAGCCCGCTGTCCTCAGCATTACAAACATGAGTGCGGGAACAGGATCGTTTAATGTGATTCCTGATACTGCAGAATTTAGCGGTACGATCCGCGTCTTTAGCGAAGAAACACGTGCGTTTATGCAAAAACGTGTGCGGGATATTTGCAATGCCGTTGCGGGAAGCGTTGGTGCTAAGGCAGATGTGGATTTTGAATACGGCATGCCGCCTACAATCAATTCAAAAAAGGAAGCCAACTTTTGTATGGATGTTTTAACCGACATGGTAGGGGCGGATAATTTAGATACTGATGTCGAGTTGTGTATGGGGTCGGAAGATTTTGGCAGTATGTTGTTAGAATGCCCAGGGGCTTATATTTTCATGGGTCAGGCGGAAAATGATAATGACAGCCCGCATAACCAAAGCCTTCATTCACCACATTATGATTTTAACGATGACATTATTCCCATCGGCATTGAATATTTCACCCGCATTGCGGAATCTTATTTGAAATAATCTCATTGAAACAACTTACTAGACAGTTTTTTGGGGTAGAGCTACACTTATTTCAAAGGGCGTAAACCAATGTCATCTCTCTCACAGCAGCGGTTTTTTGATGAGCTTAAGAGTTTTAAACAACGGTTTGATGATATGAAGCCTGTTCTAGAACTTACTGTTCGTGATGACCACCTTGGTATTGAGGGTTATGTCGTTGTCTGGAACACGGACATTTCAAAAAAAGGGCCATTAAGTAATAATGGAAATGGATGCGGAAAGGGAGGCACACGCGTTAAAAATGACCTCTGCCTCAATGATGTGAAACGCATGGCCAGAGCTATGGCCAAAAAAACTGCGGCGGCGGGATTGCCCTTGGGGGGCGCTAAATCCGGATTGCGTACAAGTCCCGATGACCCGGACTATGAAAAAAAGTGGAAACGTTTTGTACAGCTTGTAAAAGATGCAGGTGTCTTGATTGAAGATGGCGGAGTCTTTGGGGGTTTTGGATATGATATCGGCGGAAAACCCCCTCTAAATGCCTTATGGACAATTGAACAATTAGGCTCAGGACACTGTTTTACGGGAAAACCAATCGATCACGGTGGCACTGATTACGATAAAATAGGCATTGCCGGATTAGGCGTCGCCGAAGCCGGCAAAACACTTTTGAAGTTGAAAGCACATAATCATGATCCGTCCTATGCAGTTCAAGGAATGGGCGCTATG
>CAJXOI010000132.1 GCA_913057885.1 uncultured Micavibrio sp. | reverse complement strand
GACCCTGCAGGCATTTGCGCTGAAGGACTTTGATGATGAATCTGAAATAATGTTGCCTCAAACAAAGGCGGGGGCTTATCAGTTTTCTTTTGAGTCGATTACAGGAGGGGTATTGCCATTAAGTGATTTTAAGGGGCAAATTTTTATGGTGGTGAATACGGCCTCGCAATGTGGCTTTACAAAACAATATGAAGATCTTCAAAAGATTTATGATGATTACAGTGATCAGGGTTTTAGCGTCATTGGCGTGCCATGCAATGATTTTGGAAATCAGGAACCTGGAGATGAAGATATTATTAAGGGTTTTGTTAAAGATCAATTTGGCGTGACATTCCCCATGACGAACAAGGTGAGTGTTAAAGGCGACAATGCCCATCCATTTTTCAAATGGGCCAGTAATCAAAAGAAAGGCTCATTTTTACAGTCCTCCCCCAAGTGGAACTTTCATAAATTTTTGATCGATCGTGACGGGCAAGTTTTTAAAAGCTATGGCTCTCACGTCTCGCCAACCAGCGAAAAAGTCAGACAAGATATAGAGGCGTTATTGGCCAATGACTGAGGGCGAAATCAGCGAAATTGTTGAAATGGCGTGGTGCGATGATACGTCATTCGACATGATCGAGGCGCAAACAGGCCTAAAAGAAAAAGATGTGATTGCCATTATGCGATCCCACATGAAGCCCAGTAGCTTTCGTATGTGGCGTAAGCGTGTTTCAGGTCGGAAAACAAAACATGGTGACGGGGATCGTTCATCCTAAAAGACTGATTGGTATAGATAAATATTAACCAGTAAGTTTGTAAAAAATACCCCAAATGCCTTTATGGCATAGGCTCTAGCAATTATTGGCGGATGGTGATGAATGTTTGCGAAGGGGGAAATGGAGCGGGTGACGGGGATCGAACCCGCACTACCAGCTTGGAAGGCTGGGGCTCTACCATTGAGCTACACCCGCGAGGGAATATTCATGTTTTACGCCGCAAAAATCTGACTTGCAAGTAAAAATTTAGCGTTGCCCGCGCTAGATCACTTCGCTTCCTGATTCAATATCAGGGAATTTAACCTTCAATCCCGCAGGCGGTTTTGCAAATTCGGCATAGGCCGACCCACCGCGTTTCACCAATTCGACAAAATCAAATCGCGATCCATCAGGCATTTCCCATCCTGATGACCCGCGGGCCAGGCAAAACTCCCCATCACGGACAGAAAAAATACCCTCTCCAATTGTCACATATTGAATGCGGCCATTGATCATGACTGTGCGGCGCTCCCCTTTATGTTTTTCAATGTCGGAAACAGGTACGGTCGTTTTTAAATTCCCGTATCCATCATTATAGACAATTGTATTTTTTGGAAAATCGTCCGGCACATTATCGGACGCGTTATCTCCCAAAATCGACCAATCTTCATTAAGAACCGCGCCCAAAATTCGGGGGTAATTATCTCTAGACCGGAATTGTGTTTTGTCATTATCAACCTTAACAACGCGTATTTCTTCGGCAAATGGTTTCATTAACGTTGCCGAGAATCCGCTATTCACCGTTATCACCTGTACACCGTTTTTCAGTTTGAGATAAATAAATGGCTCCCCCGCATTTTTTTGACGGGCGGTCAGATCATCTTTACGCGGGGCGACATTGTTATAAATTATATAACTGGACCCCAGAGGCGAGTTAATTGCCAATTGCGCTGTCAAAAACCCATTTTCAATTGAATTAAAAGCACGCACTGGCGTTACCTCGATATGGTAATCAAGGAAAATACCTTGATCGAATTTTTCCTGTTGGATGGGATGAATTTGGTTGTGCAGACGGTCTTCAACTTCGCCAAATGCAAGGTCGCCAGAGGGCCCGTAATCTGCCATTAAACGGATAATTTTTTTCTCGAATTTCATGAATTTTTAAGCTTCTCTATTTATGTTTTTTATGTTTAGGGGAAACTTAAAAATGTATAGTCCCTTTCGATCATATGGTCAATCAAAGATTGGAATGTTTCAAACGTTTCGGATTGGTCATGGAAGATGAGGATGTTCCCCTCGGAATTCTGTAGATTATGGTCTTGATCAATTCTTTTTTTCAAATCGTCAATGGAATGAAACGGCCATTTCCCGATATGGCGGGTCGTTAACATCCAGTCATAAGAGGTGAATGTCATGAGACAATCTGCCGCCGCTTTGATCGATGGATTATCATATAAAGGATGAGCGCATTTTTTAAACGGTTGATGAAAACCCATATTTTTTAAATAGTTTTGAAGGGCAGTTATTTTTTCATCATCATTGATATCAACATTAGCGACGGAGTCAAAATGCCGTTCAACCCGATCCCCATTTCCACGATCCAAATACGGAAATCGAAAATATTTTCCAGGGCGGGAAACACCCGCAACCTTGTAACATTTTTCAATTTCGTCTTCACATGATTTGATGTCGGCAATACACTCATCATAAGACATCTCGCCATATGGTCGATGGCCATAAGAATGGTTGCCGATATAAAAGCCATGTTGAATTGCATTAACTATCGGGGCAGGATTTTGCGCCACTAAATCCCCTCTAACAAATAAAAGGGCAGGAATATCTCGCTTGGCAAGAAAATTGACCATGTCGCCTGTGTGGATAGACGGCGAATCATCGATCGTTAAATAACAACTTTTCATCAATTCATACTCCACCGAAGTTTGTCCAATTACAACGGGTTAATCAGATTTTTTGCTTTTATCAAAATTATGTGATAATAATAATGCTATCCAGTCATTTTAAAAGTAATGATGTTACAATGAATAGACAGTCATTGATCGGTGTGTCGCCCATATGAATGACGGCATTGTAAGACTACAGAAAAATTCGGAAGGAGAATTTGAGATGGGTCAACTATTTGAGGATTTTGAAAATATGAAGATTTTGCTTAAAGAAAGCGATTACGCTTTCAAAATTACGATGGACACTGGTGGCGTCACCAACAGTGATTATGCCGATTATACATCCAGCAATTTTATCCGTAATTTCCGCCACGTCATGCAAAAGCCGGATCTGAGCCGTGCACAACTTGCCTCGATGTTAAGAGCGGCGGAAAGACGTAAAAAACGCCGTGATAATGATGACATGTGGGCCGACACCATGGCCACAGTCATCGCCAAAGGCGCAAATAATAATGCTAATGAAACTATGGCTTAGCTTTAGGTGAACCCAACACAATCATTGGGCCGGGCTTTCCACTTGAAAGTGTCACCGTCCCGATAACTGCCGTGCCATTCTTTGGCATTAAGTGACTAAACACAGATGTTAGAGCTAGGCCTCTTTGATAACTCATCTTATACTCCTTTTTTAAAATTTAAAAAAATTTATGAAATTTCCGCAACATATTTCTATGCTGCACCATCACAGCATTATCGTCCACGTGATCTTTCCACCTCGGCAATTTCAGGTGAGGCCCTCAGGGCCGCGACAATATTACTGAGATGGGATACATCTTGTACATACACATCAATGTACATGTCCCAGAAATCTAGTGATCGATTGGTGATTTTCAGATTTGTAATATTACCACCATTGGTGGATACAATATTGGACAACGTTCCCAAAGCCCCTGACTCATTGGAAATTGTAAGCGTTATGCGTCCTACATGCGCCTCGGGCGTATCCTTTTCGTCACCCCATGACACATCCAACCACCGTTCTGGCGTATCGGCAAAATTTTCCAAAGTATCGCAATCCATTGTATGAATGGTCACACCACGACCCGTTGTCACAATACCGACGATTCGATCCCCCGGCAACGGGTGGCAACAACGCGCAAAGTGAACAGCCATTCCAGGAATGAGCCCTTTAATCGGCATAGGAGCATCTTTATTGGCCTTTTTCGCCTTATTGAATTGGTCAATTGACGGTATGTTGTTTTGGATTTTGTCTTCCTGTTTTTCCTGTTGTGCGGATTTATGGTTAGGAAAAACGGCCTTGAAAACATCACGTGCAACGATATTACCTTGCCCGACACCTGTAATAATATCCTCAATCGTATCTACACGGAATTGCCCCGCCATACCACTTAACAT
>CAJXOI010000131.1 GCA_913057885.1 uncultured Micavibrio sp. | reverse complement strand
GAGAATTGATTTGAGTATTTCCCGCCTGAAACATTATACCGGGACAGGGGCCAAGCATTTTCAAAACTACGTTATATTTACCAACTATCAATTTTACATTGATGAATTTATTCGTGTTGGACATGACAGCGTGCAAAACGGTGCATCCGGATATAATGAATTTATTGAACCAGGGGAGGGTGAGCCTATTACCCGTATGCCACAAATGCCGGCCTATCACCTTAAACGCGAGGATGGGTCAGGGATAACAATGGTGAATATCGGTGTTGGTCCATCAAATGCCAAAACAATTACTGACCATATTGCCGTTTTACGACCCCATGCATGGTTAATGTTAGGGCATTGCGCAGGTCTTCGGAATTCACAGAAGTTAGGTGATTATGTCTTGGCGCACGCCTATTTACGATTGGATAATATTTTGGATCGCGACTTGCATCCCTCAATTCCTATTCCCGCCTTGGCTGAAATTCAACAGGCCCTGGCTGCTGCTGCTGCACAAATTACGGGCGAACAGGGGTATGATATTAAACGATTCATGAGAACGGGGACGGTCGCAACCATTGATGACCGTAACTGGGAACTGCAACCTTCTATCAAACAAAATTTACCCCTCAGCCAGTCCCGTGCAATTGCTTTGGACATGGAAAGCGGAACTATTGCCGCCAATGGTTTTCGGTTTCGTGTGCCATACGGAACGTTGTTATGTGTGTCGGATAAACCATTACATGGGCAGTTAAAATTACCAGGAATGGCCGATAAATTTTATAGAGAGAGGGTTAACCAGCATTTGCAGATTGGCCTTTTAACTATGAGTTTATTACGCGAAATAGGGCCGGCCAAGCTTCATAGCCGAAAATTAAGATCTTTTAATGAAGTAGCATTTCAGTAAAATTTTAACATAATTTTGACTTTTTATGGTGTATTCTGTAAGCAGAGAGAGTTATGAACAAATTTCAAGTGATCATTCTTATCGCTCTGTCGGTATGGTCGATTTCAACGTGGTATGCGTATTTTGAAAGAAAGAACGCTGCGAAAGATGTCGTAGTTGAAAATGCTTATGGGGATTCAGAGCCAATATCACCTTTTGAAAACACACCCCAATTAACCGAGGCTTTTTGGGAATGGGAGGCAAGAGGCCGCTTAGCCCTGATTGACTCTCTGGTTGATGATGAATTGATGAGACAATCGCGCAATAATTGGGCAATACAGGATGTGGATTTAATCGATTCGGCGAATCATCTTATCGAGATTCAGATGAAATCATACGGATTACATCAAGGCCTTGATCCGGCGCAGGTCAAAATCATCCCGCTTCGTGGTGATGCAAATGGGCTATATATTCCTAGCGATAGAACAATTTATTTGAATAGTAAAATGCGGTGGAGCAATTTATCCTTCGAACGCTTTGTCGAGGTTGTCTTGCATGAAAATATGCACCATATCATGACCTATGCAATGACGGCTTTTAGTGAAAAAGATCCGTTAAGGCAGGATTTCCTTGCTCTAACACAAGCAGCATTTTTTCATAAAGGCTCGGGGATGGCTAAAGACAGTCTCGAGCCGGCGACCGTTAACCCGCAAGAATTGGTGGCCTATCGCACACAACGTGCCGCACGTTATGCTGGGATTATCGGGTCTGACCTCTCTGCATGGGAAATGTCGGCCAGAACACAAGAAATACGCGTTTTGACACGGCAGGCCGGATTGTAAATCACGCTGTTAAAATCTTCGGTTGTTCGTATGACAGCTTGGAGCCTGATTTTGTCTGGTAAGCGTGAATCGCGTCTAGGCATCCTTGCAAAACATCTTGAAATAAATTCGAGCAATATTTTTTTTGGCCATAATACGCCGTATCTCCAACCCATAATTCTGGTGCATCACCTTCATAAGGTATTGTGAATAAATAATCAGTACCTGGTGATAATTTTTCAAATAGTAAACCAGCAACATGAAAAGCGGTTTTAAGTTCCGGTGTCGCTTGATCGCCGGTCATATAGTAAGCTTGACCAACGTTTTCGGGGGCAAGTGTCACGTCATATTCTTGACCACCTATTTTTGCAGAAGCTCGACAAATATTGTTGCTATCTTTTTTAAAATTTAATTTTTCAATGGCAAATTTCATCATAATATCCTTTTGTAAAGGGCGTTTAAGGGGGTGTATTCAAAATAAGGGTGTGTATAGGATATATTGACGCTAGGCGCCAATAATATTGATGGAAATAATTGTGTGTGGGTTTCCGAAAGCCATAATTTAACTATCGCAAATACCTGCCTATAAAGTCAAGGAACTTGTCTGCAGGCGTTCTTGCGTTAAGCTTTCTTCTGACTTCTCTGGCCAAAACTTGGGACTGTCTAAGCTTGTAATCTTTATGGGCTTGTTGAAAAACAAATCTTAATGTGCGTCTTACCCCATGTTCATCGCGATGAAGATGGCTTTCACACACTCTACAAGCTCTCAGAAACGCCTTAATTGCGTCTTCAGGGCCGTTGGATGCAGGAAACTTTTTAAAATCTGGCTTTTCTCTTTTAATCATGGGTGCAGCTTATGGCAAATTAATCTTTCCTTTGTCAAGGTAAAAAATAAACAAACAAGGGATAAAGTTTGTTTCAACTTGTGATCTCCATAACAAATTTGCTATGGCTAGGATTATGTCAGTGGCTCAATTAAAATCGCAAAAGCAAAACACAAACCCGCTCGATATATTCGAGGATTTGTTAGAGGCCTCCCAATATCGCTTCGAGCGTCAAAATCGCTTTCGTCTGTCATTTGATTGTAATGGTAAAAGAGGGGACTACAACATTATTCTTGAATGGAATGATGATATGCGCGCGTTGCGTATTCATGTTGTGATGCCCCAAACTCAAAACCGTGATCAGCAATCGCTTTTACAACATATAGAAAAAGCCAATGAAAGTCTTTGGAGGGGATATTTTGCAGTTGACGGCGTTGGAAATACGATTTTTAAAAATGTTATCGAGTTGGGATCTTATGGCGATAACGCCATTATTCAAGACATAGAGGCGATCTTAGAAGACTCTATGGATGAAGTCGACCGTTTATGGGTTGTTTTGGGATTGAGCGATAAGAAATCGGACGATTTATTTGCTGACACGCACTGGGATGTCGAGAACCTAAGCCTCTTACTTTCCGATCCTAAAGGGAATGCTTAAATATTGTTTAAACGAGTAAGTTGACGATCTGTCCGCGACCTTGCGTTGCCGGAGATGTCTCAGGCACAGGTGCGCCAACATTTTCATTGATGATGTCGAGGGCAACCTGTAGATTTTCTTGGTCTTGCCGGGCCGAAGCTACTTCTGCAGAAGCTCCCTGAGATTGCCTTTGAGAACCTTGAAGATTGGATTGTTGAACAACACTTGGTTGAAATTGTGATACTGAACCAATAGATCCGCTCATGTGAAACCCTTCCCTTATCAATATATGTGATTTTTATTCAGATTATAGAATACGAGAGGAAAGTAAAGAAAATATTAAATATGGATTCTTCACGTTAAGAATTTTCTAATAATTTTTATGTATTCTGGATTCGTGCGTAAATAATAATAAAAATTCACACCATTAAGATTTTTGAAAGATTTTTCATCTTAAATGGTGGCACTTGGGAAGAGGGAAATAAAAAGTGGCATATTATAACGATAATAATGAATTCGGGTACATTGAGGGTGAAGGAACAGCAGTGCAGCACATAGACCCATTACTGGTCAATCTGCATGATACAATCACTGAGTATAGTCGGGATAACAATTCTAACACATTGAATGGCCTCATGGATGCTGTTGTATCACTTCTTGATGCAAGGCTGACGGATAATGAACGCATATTGGCAAGCGATGTTCTTATTAATTTGATTGAGCAGGCGACTAATGATATCCGTCGAAACCTGTCTGAAAAGCTAGCGGTTAGGGAAGATCTGCATGATACATTGCTGCATTACCTTGCCTATGGCGATATAGATTTGGCAGAACCCGTCTTACGACAATCTACATTATTGACGGATACGGACTTGATGTATGTCATTCAGTCCAAGGGAAGCCCACATT
>CAJXOI010000130.1 GCA_913057885.1 uncultured Micavibrio sp. | reverse complement strand
TCTTCCTCGACTTGAGTGCGCATGGAAAACCACGCGGCCGCACCGGCAATGATGCCTAAAAACAAAAACGGAACAGGCGGAATACCCGGAAGCAGAGCGAGTACGACCATTAAAACCGACGTTAACGCCATGGCGCGCGGATATTTCCCAAATTGGGAGAAAAGCGCGGTTTGTGTGGTTCCTGACACACCGCCTTTAGACACTAAAAGACCTGCTGCGATAGATACAATGAGAGCCGGAATTTGAGATACCAAACCATCCCCGATGGTCAACGCAGTATAACTTTGCGCTGCATCACTCATGGACATACCCATTTGTGCCGTTCCAATAACAATCCCGCCAATAATGTTGATGAGGGTAATCAGAAGACCGGCAATTGCATCCCCTCGCACGAATTTTGACGCACCATCCATTGATCCGTAAAAATTACTCTCTTCTTCCAAATTTTTGCGGCGTTCTCTGGCTTCGTCTTCCGTAATCAGACCGGAAGACATATCAGAATCAATTGCCATTTGCTTTCCGGGCATGGCATCCAATGAAAATCGGGCTGCAACTTCGGCAATACGTCCCGAACCTTTGGTAATCACGACAAAATTCACAAGAATCAGGATCGTAAACACAATCAAACCGATGACGTAATTATCCTGCATGATAAATCCGCCAAAGGCGCCAATCACATCCCCTGCGGCAAAGGGCCCCTCGTGCCCATTAGCCAAAATAAGGCGGGTTGAGGCCAGATTGAGAGCGAGGCGAAGCATTGTTGCAATTAAGAGGACGGTCGGAAAAGTTGAAAAATCCAATGGTCTTTCCAGAAATAGAACCGTCATCAAAATCATAACAGAAAATGTCATGGACAAGGCCAATGACATATCCAACAACCATGTCGGCATAGGAAAAATCAAAACTGTAATAATGGCAACAACACCAAGCGCAAGCAGAATATCCCCGCGAATGACGGAGTTCTTAAAGTTTGCGAATGAGAGGTTCATACCACCCGATGGTGCCGGATCTGCCATGAATAATAGTTTATGAGATTTAGAAGCCTTTGGGAATTAAGAAATAATGATTTCCCCGCGAAAGCGGGGATCCAGAGTTCTATGCTATATCACTGGATCCCCGATCAAGTCGTGGATGTCAGCTTCATGGATAACTCCACAATCGCCTTGGCGTCTAAGCCGGCTTGTTCGTATTGTTTTGCAGGTTTGTCATGGTCTTGGAAGATGTCGGGCAGGTGCATTGTGCGAACCTTTAGGCCGTTATCCAATAGTCCGTCACGGGATAAAAATTCCAATACAAATGATCCAAATCCTCCGATTGATCCTTCTTCGATGGTGATGAGGGCAGAGTGATTTTTGGCAAGATTGCGGATGAGGTCTTCATCCAGCGGTTTTGCAAAACGGGCATCAGAAATTGTGATGCTAATACCCCGTTGTTTTAAAATTTCCGAGGCCTCAATACATTCTTGTAGTCGACCGCCATAGGATATAACGGCAATATCCGACCCTTCTTGGACAATGCGGCCTTTACCAATCTCAAGCGGTTCTGGGTTTTTAGGAATTTCAACGCCATAGCCATTTCCACGTGGGAAGCGGAAAGCGCATGGCCCGTCATTATAATTGGCGGCGGTAACAACCATTCGTGCCAATTCGGCTTCGTCACTTGCGGCCATCAACATCATATTGGGCAAACACCCCAGATAGGCCGTGTCAAACGCCCCCGCATGGGTTTGTCCGTCAGCGCCAACCAATCCCGCACGGTCAAGAACAAAACGGACAGGAAGATTTTGAATACAGACATCATGCACCACCTGATCATATCCGCGTTGCAGGAAGGTGGAATAAATCGCGCAAAACGGTTTCATGTTTTCTGTGGCCATACCGGCGGCAAAGGTCACGGCATGTTGTTCAGCAATGCCACAATCAAACATGCGGTCAGGGTAAATGCCTCCAAAAACATCCATTCCCGTTCCACCCGGCATCGCGGCGGTAATGCCAACTATTCTATCATCTGTTTTGGCCAGATCGACAAGCGTATTGGCAAAAACCTTTGTGAATGCTGGGGCGTTGGCTTTGGGTTTGTTCTGTTTTCCCGTAACAACATCAAATGTTGCCACCCCGTGCATCTTATCCGGTGCGTTTTCCGCCGGGGCATAACCTTTCCCTTTTTGCGTAATAACATGGAGAAGAACAGGTTTGTCTTGTTCACTATCACGAATATTTCTGAGGATCGGAAGCAAGTGATCCATATTATGCCCGTCAACAGGGCCGATATAGTAAAACCCCATTTCCTCGAACAATGTTCCACCACCGAGTGCGGCCCGAGCGGTTTCTTCGGCACGAGCGGCAGCTTTTTGCAAAGGTTCAGGCAAAATACTTGTCGCTTTTTTAGCGATATCGCGGACGTTGCGATAATGCTTACCACTGACCAGTGATGTTAAATATTGGCTCATTGCACCAGTGGGCGGGGCGATGGACATATCATTATCATTCAAGATAACCAACATGCGAGATTTTAAATCCCCTGCGTTATTCATGGCCTCGTAAGCCATGCCTGCGGATATGGCGCCGTCACCAATGACGGCAATGACGTTGTTATCGTGTTCTTGTAAATCACGGGCAACAGCCATGCCCAAGCCTGCGGATATTGAGGTAGAACTGTGTGCTGCGCCGAATGGGTCGTATTCTGACTCAGACCTTTTAGTAAAACCTGATAATCCACCACCTTGTCGAATGGTGTTCAACAGGTCTTTACGTCCTGTCAAAACCTTGTGCGGATAACATTGGTGCCCGACATCCCATACGAGTTTATCTTTCGGGGTGTCAAAAACGGCATGAATGGCTGTTGTCAATTCCACAACGCCCAGACCTGCACCTAAATGACCGCCTGTTTGTGCCACGGATTCAATGACATGGGCGCGGACTTCAGTGGCTAATTGCTTGAGTTGTGCATCGTTTAATCCCTTTATATCAGCGGGAATATTAACGCGATCCAATATAGAAAAACCATTGTTGACATGCCCGCCTTGAACGGGGCGCTGGCTTTCTGGATCCCCGCTGTGCGAATGTCGTTCAGCTCCATGCCGTGGGGACGACGAAATATTTTTAATCGCTGATGTCATTCCCCTGTTTTAAAGAGAAAAATAAAAATGTCAAAATAAAACCCGGAGGCAGGGAGGACCTCCGGGTTTATGGTGTCAGGTTATTGGCCTGACTGGGGAAGGGAATATAACAATCAATGTTGCTATGATTCCTATTATGATGCTTTTTTTGTCAATTTTGCGGCTTTGTTGAACAAGGTTTCGCCGCATTTGATCGCAATTTTCCGAGGTTTTTTCTCTTCTGGTATTTCGCGCACCAAATGAATCGATAACATTCCGTTATCGAGGGCAGCATTTTTCACCTCGATATGATCCGCAAGTTTAAATTCTTGCGTGAAATTACGCGTGGCAATGCCGCGATATAAATACGAATCTGCTCTATCAGATGTGGATTTTTCACGTGCGCCGGTGATTACGAGGGTGTTTTCCTGCACGGTGATATCCAAATCATCCATAGAAAATCCGGCTACCGCCATTTCAATGTGATATTCATCATCGGAAATTCTTTCGATATTATATGGCGGATAGCTGTTGGCATTGGCATGACGCGGAAAGTCATCTTCCAACATCCGCATCAGACGGTCAAATCCAACAGTTGATTTAAAAAAGGGAGAGAAGTCCGCAGACTCCATCAGTCTTGGTAATGTGTTCATATCATAACTCCTATTTATCTTAGCAAGTTTAATGTTAAACAAAGTCCCATAAAGGCAACTTCACTTAACAGTATAAAATAAATAGGAATAAAGTCAAGCCTATTTTAGGAATATATACTTTGCTATTGTGCGGGCCCTGTGGAGGCTGAACAATATGGCGGACGACGCTGAATAAAGCCCTCATCCGTTGAATTGTCACGACGTACACAGTAAGATACAGCCCCTGTGCCGACATTAACACGCCAAACAAATTGGCCACCATCGCCCGCCAACATAAATGAAGAACCGCGACTTTGTGATGTTGCGGGGGAGAAAGAAGCCGCAACGATAGCAGTACCCAAAATAAAAGAGCT
>CAJXOI010000129.1 GCA_913057885.1 uncultured Micavibrio sp. | reverse complement strand
TAAAGAACAAAATAGCGAGAAAAAACTCTCTAATTACATTGTAATGTATCCAATTTGGATTATCGACTAAACCCCACAATCGCACCATAGCCGGAGCTAGGACCTGTGGTTTTTGTCGAGGCCACGACTGAATGCTCATATACTGAAGCCGAACGGGGAGGCATTCGTCAATGAGAAGAGCGCTCATAACTGGGATTACTGGCCAAGATGGAAGCTATCTTGCAGAGTTGTTGCTGGCTAAAGGCTATGAAGTTCATGGAATTATTCGTAGGGCTTCGACTTTCAACACGGAGCGTATCAACCACCTTTACCAGGACCCTCACGAACCAAATAGGAAACTCGTTCTCCACTATGGAGATCTTGCTGACGGATCAAGGCTGGCTACTTTGCTCGCTGAAATCAAACCGGATGAGGTTTATAATCTGGCGGCACAGTCCCATGTGCAAGTGTCTTTTGAAACGCCTGAATATACCGCCAATTCGGATGCCTTAGGCGCACTCAGAATTCTTGAGGCTATCCGTATTTTGGGGTTGGAAGACAGTTGTAAATTTTATCAAGCATCAACGTCCGAGCTGTATGGCAAGGTTCAAGACGTTCCACAAAGTGAAACCACGCCGTTTTATCCCAGATCACCTTATGCGGCGGCAAAGCTCTATGCCTATTGGGTGACGGTGAATTATCGCGAGGCTTATGACATGTTCGCCTGTAACGGAATTTTGTTTAATCATGAAAGTCCATTGCGCGGAGAGACATTTGTCACGCGCAAAATAACATTGGCGGCGGCGAAAATTTCTCTGGGGCTTCAGGATAAACTCTTACTTGGCAATCTGGATGCCAAGCGTGATTGGGGACATGCCAAAGACTATGTCGAGGGCATGTGGCGGATGATGCAACAGGATCAGGCGGAAGATTTTGTTTTAGCCACAGGCGAGACGCATTCTGTGAGAGAGTTTGTCGAGCTGGCATTCAAACATGTCGGGATTGATATTGAATGGCGCGGTGACGGTGTTGATGAAAAGGGATATAACACTACAAATAATAAAGTCATTATCGAGGTTGATCCGCAATATTTCCGTCCAACCGAGGTGGATTTGTTATTAGGAGATCCATCAAAGGCCAAAGAAAAATTGGGGTGGGAACATACAACATCATTCCCTGACTTGGTTTCCGAGATGGTTCAAGAAGATGTCGATTGGGTTAAAAATAGTGCGTAAGATCTATCCCATCATTCTCTCCGGCGGGTCGGGCAAACGTCTCTGGCCGCTCTCGACAAAGGATTTACCAAAACAATTCCATGCGCTTTATTCGGATAAGCCGATCATTATCGAAACCGCGCTCAGGGTTCAAGGCCATCAATTTGCAAAACCAACGGTTATCTGTAATGAAGGCCAGCGTTTTCATGTTGCGTCATGCTTTCATGATTATAATATTGAATTGGATGATATTATTTTGGAGCCTGTATCCAAGAGCACTGCCGCCGCAATTGCCACAGCGACGCATCATATTAGAAAAAAAGATCCCGAGGGAATTATTTTAATCCTGCCATCCGATCATTATTTTAAAGATACGTCGTCTTTTGTTGATCATATTGGTAAAGCAGCACAATCCGCAAACAGCAATCACATTATCACCTTTGGCATTACACCGACAAAACCAGAAACCGGTTATGGCTACATCCGTATAGGCGACAGGATTGATGATAACTTATATGCAATTGATCAATATGTCGAAAAACCTGATCGTGAAACAGCAAACGAGTATCTAGCCTCATCTCAATATTACTGGAATGGCGGCATTTTTATGGGGTCTGTCAACGCGTTTGAGGGCGCATTCCAAAATCATGCTCCTGACATATGGGCGACGGTTGGAGAAGCTTATGGTCAGGCGCAAAAAGATCTGGATTTTTTAAGACTGGACAAAGATCATATGAAGGGCAGCCCCGATGAATCGTTTGATTATGCCATCATGGAAAAAATTGGCGGGCATGGTGCTATGCATCCATTGGATGTTGAATGGAATGATTTGGGGTCATGGGACGCATTATGGGATATCGCTAATAAAAACGATGACGGAAATGTTGT
Organism: uncultured Micavibrio sp.; assembly: GCA_913057885.1. Classification (GTDB taxonomy): domain Bacteria; phylum Pseudomonadota; class Alphaproteobacteria; order Micavibrionales; family UBA1664; genus UBA1664. The sequence continues at coordinate 2,043 of CAJXOI010000129.1, read as the reverse complement.
GCTTGGTGATATATCTGAAAATAACAATAAAAATTGTTACTTAAGAAACAGCAACGATCGATCCTTGGCAGTTCTAGGACTGGAGGATATTGTGGTGGTGTCGTCCCAAAATGCGGTTTTTGTTGCTCATAAAGATTATTTGCAAGATATTGAAATTATTTGCGAAAATATGATTCAAAAAAATTGTCCGTCCATATATAGCGCAATCAAAAGGCAACCATGGGGACAAATTAAAACATTGCAATCCAATGGTCATTTTGCCGCGAAAGAGGTGACTATCTATCCTAATAAAAGTACAGCGGTACAGGTTCACCAGCTACGCTCTGAACATTGGGTTGTCATAGAAGGCGTTGCAACAATTACACGCGGTGATGATGTTTTTGATTTGCATGCGGGACAATCCACCGCAATCCCACAAAACACGCATCACCAAATTCAAAATAATGGCGACGTCCCGCTGGTGATATTCGAAGTTCAAAGCGGAGAGATCGACGAAGCGGATGTTATAAGGCCCGATCACTTAAAGAAAAAAACAATATAATGTCTATGAGATCATATTGTTATATTTGCTTTAAGGGCGTGCCTACTGGTTTGAAATAGAGGCTTTTTTTTTAAAAGAGAATATTACATCTTTTTATTTGATAAGAATGTAACCTAGACTAGAATTCTAACCCACGACCAATTGATTAACAGTCACTTTTATGCAAAAAACGACAACAGTCAGCAACAAGTGAAAGTAATAAAATCAATATGTTAGAAAATTTGACTGTTGTGATTTATGACTAATATTTGTGGATTTTTAATGACAAATGTCCCATGAGTGTCCCATGGGACAGTGAAATTTTTTTATAAGATGGTGCCCCAGAAATACAGTATGCCTGGATAATGAATGATACAGGTTAAGAGGAGGGCGAAGTTTTTTATAAAATATTATAAAAAAAATTTTCTCAGGGAAAAACCACTTTTCAGGATGGGGGGAGCGGATAAGCCCCCTTAAAGCGTATAAAATAGTACCCCCCTGTTACAAATTTTCAAAAAAAACTGTTTTTAGGTATGTGAAATCTCAAAAGAAAATAGTGAGTGATGACTTAGGCAAATTTAAACCTCATCGGCCGTGGATGGTTTTATACTCTTCATAAGTTAAATTAAACATTCCGGCGATTGTTCCGAGGCCTGATGCAAAACGCATTATCCCCAGGGCCAATGACCCTTTGTTCAGTGTCACTAACCCCTTAAGCATTGTTATTATGCCTCTTCCTAGTCGGATGAGGCTCATGAGTAATAACATCAAGATTGTTTTTAATTTATTTGTGCCCTCAAAAAATTCCGCGCGTGAGGCGCCGCTCCCGTTACGATAGCCCCGTAAAAAGAACCATCTCAGTTTGGCACGACTTTCAGGAAAAATCTCATAAACAGGTGCTTGATTTGTATAGACACATCGAAAGCCAGCATTTTTGCATTTTAAAGAAAAATGAAAATCGGATGAACCCGTCAAAGCAAAACGTTCATCAAAGGCAGGCTGGATAGTTTCTAATACATGACGCTTGATTAAAACATTTCCCGTGTAAAATTTAACCGTTTTCGCCAAGTTTCGCGAATTTTTTGACCGTCCTAATGCCTCTGTTGTCCAAGAAATATTGTCGTTTTCGGGGATTGTTAAAACGTCGCTTGTGACGATATCTGCTCCAGATGCCTGCATCGCCTTAACAAGATTTTCCAGCCAATATATATCACTTGTCCATTCATCATCATCTATAAAAGCAAGAGCATCAAAATCGGATTTTAAGAAATAGTCAACGGCGGCATTTCTGGCATAGACAATGCCCATTTGCGGTTCTTTAATATAATTTATTTTTATTGGGTTATGCGCATAAAGATCAATAATTTCATCATATTTTAAAGTCCCAACATGACTAATATTAGCTTTTCTAAGAGAATCAATTGTTCTATCAATGCCATTACCGCCACGGTTATCAAAATGATTATTAGATGTACTTACAACATCGTAACCCACATTTTTCAAACCCAAAGCGAAACCCGGAT
>CAJXOI010000128.1 GCA_913057885.1 uncultured Micavibrio sp. | reverse complement strand
GTGCCCATTATATTGATGTTAAAATTATCTAATGGCTGACTGTAGGATTGACGAACCAACGATTGTGCCGCCATGTGAACAACGATGTCAGGCCTAGACTCATGCAAGCTTTTTTTGAGCTTTACGAAATCACATATATCACCCTTGATAGAGATGATTTCATTATTTTTTAATTCGAGTGATTTATATAAAAAATGTTCGTCGTGAATATCATCGGAGTAACCATAAACATTCGCTCCCAAAGATAATAACCACAAAGTTAACCACGCACCTTTAAACCCCGTATGTCCGGTAATAAAGACATTTTTATTCCGCCAGAAATCGCTACTAATCATTCCACATTACCCATGGAGCTTGCTTATTCACTGCCATTTTTTCAAGAATATGCTTTTCACGAAGTGTGTCCATTGGCTGCCAAAATCCCTCATGTTTGTACGCCGACAGTTCGCCATCAGTCGCAAGATTCTTCATAGGCTCCTGCTCCCACATCACATCTTCTGAATTCTCAGGCAAATAGTCGAATACTTTTTTATTCAACACAAAGAAGCCGCCATTTATCCAGCCACGTTCCCCGGTCGGTTTTTCAACAAAATTCGAAACCAAGCCGCCATTAATATCCAAAGCCCCAAATCGACCCAAAGGTTGAACAGCCGTGACTGTAGCAATTTTTTTGTTTTGCTCATGAAATTTTAATAAGTGGTTGATATTGATATCGGCGACGCCATCCCCATATGTTAGGAAAAAATTATTCGTATCAATATACTCTTTCACCCGCTCTAGACGGCCCGCTGTTTGTGTATTAAGTCCAGTATCAACCAGAGTCACTTTCCACTTCTCAGGAGGCTGCTTATGAGTTGTAAAGCTGCTGTTGCCATCTCTAAAATCAAAACTTACATCTGAATAACGCAAGAAATAATTGGAAAAATATTCTTTGATCATATCCCCTTTATAACCGCAACAAATCACAAATTCATTAAAACCATAGTGGCTGTATATCTTCATGATATGCCACAAAATCGGACGGCCGTTTATTTCGACCATTGGTTTGGGCATAATGCGGGTCTCTTCTGATAAACGAGTTCCTAATCCCCCTGCAAAAATAACGACTTTCATAATCTACTTCCTATTTCCTAAAGTGAATTGTCACCTAGCTTATTTGCAATGTGCTTTATAACCGCCCTATTCGAATGTCCATCCATTGCTTCTTTTGCACGCATATGCATCATTTTTCTGAATTCTAAATTCTCAATTACAAATTGGATATTCGCTTGAAGGGTATCATTGGATATAAGATTTCCAAGCCCTAAATTATGAACTCCATACCTTTGCGAAGCATGAGAATGCGTCAACTCTCTTTCATTTTGACAAATACAAACTGTTGGAACACGCATCATCAGCAATTCAGTAATTGTACGTCCAGCACTAGAGAATGCCAAGTCTGCTTCCCTCATCACTTTAGCAATATTATTGATATTTGAGAGAACCCGGCCTTCAAGCTGATAATCGTCAAGATTGATCTCCCTATCCAATCTGCCCATGCCTTGGACTACAGTCACAAATCCTTTATATTTTAAAGACTGTAAAGACTCCAAAGTTTTTACCGTTAAATTCAAGGGATCGGTTCCTCCGAATAATATCAAAATATTATCAATAGTTTTTTTCACATTTTGTTGTGGATCGATTACTTGAAACAAAGGCGGCAAAAAAGAATATTTTAAACCATAAAGCTGTTTATCTTTAGATAAGCCTGAAATTTTATAAAGGTCATTGATAACCAGATCAGCTTCTATCGCACCGGTCCCAAGATCCTCAAATGTAATGACTTTCGCCCCGGATTTTTTTAGGTCGCGAATATAGTCTCTGGTGGTTGAAAGTTGATCAAGAAATATGTAATCAAAACCCTCTTCAATTGCAAACTTTGAAAAGTCTTTATCTGAATTAAATTCAAACAATTTATATGGGTACTGCATCAGAAAATCGCGCCCCAAAGTATCACCTTCTATATTCTTTGTCGCAAAAACAAGCTCATGCTGAGCCATTTCCTGCGCCATCGTAATAGCCCTGTAAACATGACCCATTCCTATTGTTTTGCCGGCATCCGCACGGACAAGAATTTTACGTTGATTTTGATAGTGCTCTGCAACCGCCCAATCGGCATAAGTATCAATATCAAGCCCTTCTTTTTTCTCTATTTCAACAATATTGATCGGTTCATTGATTCTTGTTCCAGTTTTTTTAAATAAGCCGATGACAGAGCCAATCACAGCACCGCTTTCACGAAAATTGGGCGGAAGGTATTGTCTGTTTAACCTCTCCTTATACAGTGGTTGAGGTTTTCCATCTTCATTGACAGTCCAATTCAAATGACGATCATCCATAACTGTCAAAACACCGCCACCTTCTTTTTTAAGAATATCGCGTGCCTTCACAATTGTGTTAGCACTAACATAGGGACAAGTTGCCTGAATTGTCAGAATTATATCATCTTTCTTTGCGCCCAGACCTTCTAACTCAGGAAGTATTTTGAGGCATACCTCATCAAGGGTCGCTTTACCGGTCGTCAAAGGTTCTTTAAAAACACGAACACCCTCTTTTTCGGCGATGGCCTCCAATTCTTCATCATCGGTTATAACAATTGTTTGCTCTGGCTTATCAACAGTTTTAAGTGTCGTTAACACATGGCTCATTAGAGGTTTATCACCTAATAAACGTGCGTTTTTTCTTGGCAAACCTTTAGATCCACCTCTAACTGGAACAACATACCAAGTTTTAATCATAGCTTATTTTTTTCCTATATTTGCCGTATTGCTGTATTTTCCCCTCGGAGAGCAATTTATAATAATGGCTTTGATTTCGTGTTTTAAAGACTTTCGCCGGATGCCCGCCTGCAATGGCACAGCTTGGGATATCCGACGTTACAACGCTCCCGGCTTGTATGATAACACCCTCCCCAATTTTTACGCCACCCAGAATAATAACGCGATTACCAAGCCAAACATTGTTTCCGATTGAAATATTTTTATGAATGTAAGTTGTATCATACGGAAGAGCGACACCTTCGTAGTTGTGATAGGACGTAATAAATTGGCATTCCGTACCGCAATGAAAATTATCACCTATTTCAACCCGTCCCTTTCCAAAAATCCTCAGGCCGTTTGAATGTACATTTTTACCAATATAGGTGTTTGGGGTGACCTTTGTTCTTTTATTAATCCAGATTGGAGATTGATAAGAGGCACACTTTCTTTTTACCATCGTCCCGTATATTAAACGAGCGGACGAAACCCTTATTTTTTTATAAAGCTTTTTGAGCAATTCAATCATTTTTATACTTTGTTAGTCTTAATACTCTCTAAAAATTTTTGCATTACGAGAAATGTCTCTTCAATTTTTGAGAGTGCCGCCCTTATCTCTGCCCCTTCTGTTTTGACATGATTATTAAAATATTCGTCAAGCTTTTCATCTATGGACATGTCTGAAATATCAAAGCTCCTAAGATTTAAGCTCTCTGCTTGGCCACGCCCCCTTACGTCTTCATTTATTAGCACAGAATCTTTCTTATGAGACAGACAATATAAATGCGCATGAACCCTATAACCAATATGCAGGCTCTGCGGTTCATCATATATCGAAAGTTTATCAATTTCTTTTGATAAATCCTTAATTGAATACAATTTTAAAATTGCTATAAAAGCCATTTTTAAAAAATTCACACTACTCCATAACCCTGTACGTGAAATTTGCGTCCAAAATCCATGATGAAAAGTGGCGATATATTTAGCATCGGGGAATTTTGTTTTTAAATACGATAAAAGAAGAGGAATTTGCGGGTGATATTTTGCAGGCATACTAACATTAACCTGTTTAATTTCTTTTATAAATTTGTAGTCTTTATCAAAATATTCCGGGTCATACCAAGCTGGACAACCTGTCATCAAAACATTGTCAATGCCGTTATTACGAATGACTTGTTCCGTCAGAATATCCCGCACACTGGATAGTGAAATATTTGAATGAACGGACTGAACAAATTTTTTTGCTTCAGGCGTAAAATCAAATTTTTCAGGAGACTGATCCAAACCACTTTTCCATCCCAAACCCATTGGAATAACCGGCCGTTTAATACGATCTAAATTAAGAGGATAAACTTTTGGATAAA
>CAJXOI010000127.1 GCA_913057885.1 uncultured Micavibrio sp. | reverse complement strand
ATTGCCCTTGGGGCATTTTGCGGTGTTGGCCATGCCATTGTGCTTGCCCTAGTAAAGGGACAATCTTTAAACCGCATGATGTTGCCCGCCGGCCCGGGATTCATCGCAGGGTCACTCATAACAGGAATTTGGTTTATAAAGGATTATTTTGTATGACATTGCACTTGCCAGACATTGAAAGCTTAACAGATGACAATATCAAAATGATTTTGGACAAGGCTCATGATTTCGCCGAGAATGGTTTTAAGCAAACCTTAAAAGGCAAAATTATCTTTAATCTTTTTTTAGAAGACAGCACACGAACACGCATGTCATTCGAGGTTGCGGCAAAACGATTAGGCGCCGATGTTGTGAATTTTAACAGCGGGTCATCCTCCATGAAAAAGGGTGAAAGCGACACAGACACATTTCAAACGCTAAACGCTTATGCTCCCGATGCACTCATCATTCGATCGTCGGATTACAACGCCCCGCGTTTTGCCATGACACAGTTTGATTGCCCCGTTATCAATGCGGGTGATTCATGGCGCGCGCATCCATCCCAAGCGTTACTGGATGCCCTGACATTGCAACGGCATTTTGGCCACGATTTAACGGACAAAACCATCGCCATCTGCGGTGACATTGCCCACAGCCGCGTTGCCAGATCAAATTATGAGCTTCTCTCTCGCCTTGGGTTGACCATCCACATTATTGCGCCTGAGTTGTTGATGCCAAAACCGACAGAATTTCAAGCGGCTAAACGCTTTACATCTATGGATGAAGGGTTAAAAGGCGTTGATGCCGTAATGATGCTGCGCATTCAAAAGGAAAGAATGAACGAGGGCTTTAGCGGTGATGATCATGATTTTTTCATCGATTATGGCCTGACGCAAGATCGATTATCCCTGTGCAATACCGAGTCAGTTGTACTGCATCCAGGACCCATGAACCGTGGCGTAGAAATTGCCGATGATGTTGCAGATGACCCAAAAAGATCACTAATTTTGAATCAAGTTACCAACGGTATTCCAACGCGCATGGCCATTCTTGATACCCTCATTATCGGATCATCATAAATCACAAAGACATTGCATAGATGAATCATTTATGTTGCATGGATGACCCATCATGTGCTTAATAATCATGTCGCAACACAGATCATGAAGGAGGTCACTATGGCAAAAGTAGGCGTACAACGTGCAACCGAATTGACAGGTAAGTCAAAGTCAACCATTCAACGTGCAATGAAAAGTGGAAAGATTTCTTACGATGTTGAAAACAACCGTAAACTGATTGATGTATCAGAGTTAGAGCGTGTCTATGGAACGGTATCAGTGAATGATGCCGCAAATGAAAATGCAACCCCATCTTACGAATTGGAATTACAAAAGGCCAAACATGCTTTGGAAATTGATCGCCTGGAATTAAAAATAAAAATGCTTGAAGATCAACTGGATAATGCCAATGCTCAAATTGATGATTTAAAATCTCAACGTGATGGATGGCAAAAACAGGCACAGCAGGTTTTATTGACCTCTGAACATTCGCAAAAGCAATATGACGAACGCATTGCGGAATATCAACACCGCGAAAAAGCCCGCGCCGAGGCACAGGCTAAGCGTCAACAGGACATACAGCGTCAACGCGCCATGGCATCGCAAAAACAGGTTCGTGCAAAGCAAAATAATTCACTGTTCAACGCTCTGTTTACAAAATCCAAAAAAGCATCCTAAGCAAATATCATGGATCTTTTCTTAATTCTTTATGGGGTTCTCGGCCTGTGCGGAGGGTATATTTTCGGGTCAATCCCCTTTGGTCTTGTATTGACCAAAATGGCCGGCCTTGATGACATTCGCAAAATCGGTTCAGGGAATATCGGTGCGACAAATGTTCTAAGAACGGGTCGCAAAGACCTTGCCTTGTTGACCCTATTATGTGATAGCGGTAAAGGGGCATTTTCAGTTCTGGTTTTTGCAACCATCTCGCCCTTTGCTGCCATCGGTGCTGCACTGGGCAGTGTGATGGGGCACCTTTATCCTGTATGGCTCAAATTTAAAGGCGGAAAAGGTGTCGCCACAACACTGGGTGTTTTAATAGCGCTCATCCCTGCGGTTGGTATTTTGTCTTGTGCATTATGGTTGGTTACAGCCTTATTCTTCCGGATGTCCTCTTTGGCTGCCCTTGTGGCTATGCTTCTTGCACCGCTTTTTGCGGGTGTTATGTATGGTGGGGTTTATGCTCTGATTACACTTCTTATTGCGGCTTTGGTCTGGATCAAGCACAAAGACAACATTTATCGCATTATACGAGGGACAGAGCCAAAGATCGGGGATAAAAAGTGAGTTTGACCGAGTCCGAACGCATTGCCCGCTTGCGCCTGTTTCGAAGCACGACGATCGGCCCGATCACGTTTTACAAACTCTTATCCCGATTTGGATCCGCCCAATCAGCGCTTGATCACCTACCAAAGCTTGCATTAAGGGGCGGCAAAAAAGATGCACCCTCTGTCATGACGGTTCAACAGGCCGCAGATGAACTAAATCTGCTGTATGATTTTGGTGGGCGGATGGTCGTGTTTGGTGATCCAGATTACCCGGAATGGCTGACGACCATCGAGGATGCGCCACCTGTCTTAAGTGTTTTAGGGAACGTATCCCTGTTGTCGCAAACGTCCGTCGCGGTTGTCGGTGCACGCAATGCCTCTGCCAATGCAAAACGGTTCACGCAGACCATTGCCGAAAACTTGGGACAAAAAGGGCAAATCATCGTCAGTGGTTTGGCACGCGGCATTGACACCGCCGCTCACGTTTCATCCCTTAAAACAGGGACAATCGCCGTTGTCGCCGGGGGCATTGATCAAATCTACCCCTCTGAAAACACGGATTTATACCATGAAATTGCCAAACACGGATGCGTTATTTCGGAAATGCCTTTTGGCACCGCACCTACCGCGCATCACTTTCCACGCCGTAACCGCATCGTCAGTGGCCTAGCCAAAGGTGTCGTCGTTGTCGAGGCGTCCATGCGATCAGGGTCGCTTATCACCGCACGTTTGGCCGCGGAACAGGGTCGTGAAGTCTTTGCAATCCCTGGCTTTCCAGGTGATCCACGTGCTGCCGGCCCGAATTCCCTCATTCAAAATGGAGCAACATTGGTTCAATCGGCAGATGATATTTTAAGCGAATTGGCATCCATGGATCAAAAATCCATTAAGCCGCAATCGCATTTATTTGATGGTATAAACGAGGCCTATAAACCTTTTAAGGAGGATAACGACATAGGTGACATCCCGCATGATATCCATGATCTCATTCTACAAAACCTTTCAGCATCACCGTCCGAGGTTGACGAGATCAGCCGATCATGTCATGTCTCTATAAAAGATTTGCAGCTTTCGCTGTTGGAATTGGAATTGGCGGGGGTGATCCATCGCCACCCTGGCAATCGAATTTCAAAGGCAGCGTAAAGCATTAAAAGGTTTAAAAATTTATGAGCGGACATTCACTTGTCATTGTAGAATCACCGGCCAAAGCCAAAAAAATTGGTGGCTATCTGGGTGATGATTACACGGTTTTGGCGTCTTTTGGGCATATCCGTGATTTGCCGTCAAAAGACGGATCCGTCTTACCCGAGGAAGGATTTGCCATGCATTGGGAATTGGCAGATCGCGCAGGCAAGACGTTGTCCGAGATCAAAAAGGCCATGAAAAATGCCGACCGTATTGTTTTGGCAACTGACCCCGACCGCGAGGGAGAGGCCATTTCCTGGCACCTTTTGGAATATTTTAAAGAAAAGAACCTTTTAAAAAACCAAAAGATTGATCGCGTGACGTTCAATGAGATTACCAAAAAGGCCGTGGCCGAGGCCTTTTCCCATGCTCGCGATATCGATCAGGATCTGGTCGATGCATACCTTGCAAGGCGCGCGCTTGATTATTTGGTTGGATTTAACCTGTCCCCTGTCTTATGGCGGAAATTACCGGGTTCAAAATCGGCAGGGCGCGTGCAATCAGTTGCCCTTCGCCTGATATCCGAGCGCGAAGACGAAATTGAAAAATTCCGTGCCGATGAATATTGGAGCGTAACTGCGGTTTTGCATACGCCCGATGGCGCACCATTCGAGGCGCGTTTAACGCATTTATCAGGGAATAAGCTTGAAAAACTGACAATTGGAACGGAAGGGGATGCCAAGGC
>CAJXOI010000126.1 GCA_913057885.1 uncultured Micavibrio sp. | reverse complement strand
CAATTTTTTCCCCTTGAGGACATTGATTTCCAAATCATTTTCGCGGTTATGTTCGCCAACAATCATACCCATATAAACGGGGGTTTGATGACCGATAAACATGGTGCCGCGATCTTGCAAATTGAAAATGGCGTATGCCACGGCCGTGCCTGTTTCCGATGCAATCAATGCGCCGTTACGACGGCCTGAAATCTCGCCCTTATGCGGGGCATAGGAATGGAACAAACGGTTCATCACACCCGTCCCGCGCGTATCGGTCAAAAATTGCGATTGATACCCGATCAATCCGCGCGATGGTGCGTGGAAGATAATGCGTTGTTTCCCGGCACCAGATGATCGCATATCGATCATTTCCGCCTTACGCCGGTTCATTTTATCCACCACGGTCGAGGCGAATTCTTCGTCAACGTCGATAGTCACCTCCTCGATCGGCTCAAGCTTTTGCCCGTTTTCTTCTTTGAACAAGACACGCGGGCGAGACACCGTGAGTTCGAACCCTTCGCGGCGCATGGTTTCGATCAGGACTCCAAGCTGTAATTCACCGCGACCGCCAATTTCAAACGCGTCTTTGTCGGCACTTTCGGCGAATGTAATCGCCACATTTACCTCTGCCTCGGCCATCAAACGTTCACGGATCATGGTGGAGGTCACCTTTTTCCCCTCCTGCCCTGCGAAAGGCGAGTCATTCACCGTAATCATCACCGCCATGGTGGGGGGATCGATGGGTGTAGAAGGCACAGGCTTATCCAGCGCAGGCGCACCGATTGTGTCGGCCACCGAGGCCTCGGTCAAACCGGCGATACAAATAATATCCCCGACGGAGACTTCATTCACAGCCACGCGCTGTGTCCCGTCAAAGGTCAAGAGTTTTGACAAACGCCCCGTTTCAACCGTTTTGCCGTCAAGGTCTATGGCCTTGACCGTATCATTCACCTTGGCCTTTCCTGAAATTACACGCCCTGTCAGGCATCGCCCCAAAAACGGGTCGGAATCGAGCAATGTTGCCAACATCGCAAAAGGTGCGCTCTCATCTCCACTTGGTGCGGGGACATGATCCAAAACCAAATCCAAAAGCGGGCTAAGGTCTTTGCGCTCATCATCCAATTCACGCGTACACCACCCGTCACGACCGGATGCATAAAGGATTGGGAAATCAAGCTGTTCATCATTGGCGTCCAAGGCAACGAACAAATCAAATACCTCGTCCACTACGGCTTCTGGGCGGCCATCAGGGCGATCAATTTTGTTAATAATAACAATAGGTTTAAGCCCTTGTTTTAAAGCTTTCCCTAAAACAAATTTGGTTTGCGGCATCGGCCCTTCCGCCGCATCAGTCAACAGGATAACCCCGTCCGCCATGTGCAACACGCGCTCCACCTCACCGCCAAAATCGGCGTGGCCGGGTGTGTCGATAATATTGATCCGTGTGTCACCCCATTGGATGGAGGTCGGCTTGGCCAAAATGGTAATGCCGCGCTCTTTTTCCAAATCGTTGGAATCCATCACGCGTTCATCCACCGCCTGATTTTCACGGAACATCCCCGATTGTTTCATCAGGGAGTCAATCAAGGTGGTTTTCCCGTGGTCAACGTGGGCGATAATGGCGATATTTCTAATTTTTTTGGTCATTTTGTATCCTTTAAAATTCTTTGCGCATAGCAATATAGATTTTACACTTAAAATACAATCTAATTATGCTACAAAGGGCGTATGACTTCGTTTTCTCTTCCCAAATGGTTTGATGCCCACATGCATGCCCGTCAAGAGGGGTTAATCGCCCCAATCGTAAAATCACAAATGGATATGGGGTGTTATGCCATCTTGGCCATGCCCAACACAAAACCACCCGTGTCCAAAGTGCATGAGAGTGACGGAGGCGATGGGTGGTCAATCGAGAAATATCGCGCCATGATCCGTGATGCAGGATTTAAAGGGCACCTATATACACCGCTTTATTTGACCAAGGGCACAACCGTTAAAATGATCGAAGACGGCGCCAAAAGCGGCATGTTGAACACCATTAAATATTACCCGCCGCATGGCACAACCAATGCCGATTTTGGGATACCGATGGCGGATTTTATGGCATCCGACCTGCCCCGTGCAATGGCCGATAACGGCGTGATTTTGAATATTCATGGTGAGGAACATGGGTTATGCGCCGAACATTATTTTGACCGCAAAACCAATGCCGAAGAAATTTTTTATACCGAAACGATGCCCAAATTACGCGATACACACCCTAACCTAAAAATTGTGTGCGAACATATCACCACCAAAGTTGCATGCGATTTTGTCCAAGGCGGCGGCGATGTTACGGGCGCAACCGTCACCCCGCAACATCTCCTCTATACCGTTGGGACGCTTATTCAAGGATTGAAATATCACTTGTTCTGCCTGCCCGTTGTGAAATTTGACGAAGACCGCGATGCCTTGCGCAAGGCCGTGACAGACCCGAATAATAAACGCATTTTTGCGGGAACGGACAGCGCCGCCCACACCGTCAAGGCCACCGATTGCGGATGCGCGGCGGGATGTTTCACGGGATATATCGCCCCGCAATTATATGCCCAAGCCTTTGAAGAAGCCGGCGTAGATTTATCCAATGCGGCAACGCAAGAGGTGTTTAAAAATTTCCTATGCACGAATGGCCCTGATTATTATGGCCTTGAGCGTAGCAATGATAGTTTTACTTTAACAAAACAACCGCAAGCCGTTGAAAAAATTGGCACTTCAGAAGGTGATATAACGCCGCTTCCACTTGGTTTAGGGCTTGAGACCATTCCGTGGTCGATCAAACTATAACATCCCCGACTTGATCGGGGACCCAGTGATTTAAACAACCATTATGGATCCCCGCTTTCGCGGGGAAATCAAATAAGATAGATTTAATGCGTGATAACTCTCGATCAAATATTCTCTAACCCTTTGGCCATATTCACCATTTTTGCCGCGCTGTTTTTAACGATTGTTTTTATCCATCGCGCCCGCAAAATGCCCTATCGCGCGCAAGAAACATTACTGACAAACGCAGAATTAAAATTTTATCATATTTTAAAACAAGCCGCGCCAGACAATACCCTGATTATGATGAAGGTGCGTATGGGTGACATCATCACATGCGATGATACCGAATGGCAAAAAGGATGGGGGCCTCGTATTTCCGCCAAGCATATTGATTTTGTTTTGATTGATAAAGATACGACCGCCATCAAACTGGCGATAGAATTGGACGACTCCACCCACCGCACCAACCAAGACCGCATCGCCCGTGATAAATTCGTCAATAAGGCGTTTGAGGTTGCAGGCGTCCCGCTCCTCCGCATAAAAACGCAAAAATGGTATGATATAGATAAATTGAAAAATTGTATTGTTGACATAATATAAATTTATAGTATTGTTATTTTATGTCTGACAGCAAAGCCCATATAGTTAATTACGTTTGGATTAACGATACGCCATTTACCCCTGATATCAATGATCAGGATTCATTACTTTGTGGTGTTCCTTTGCATTACATTGATCGCGTAATAACAAACGCAACAAGATATCCAGATGCAAAATTCAATATCTGGTTTGATTTTGAATTTCTTGATGAAACATCCAGACTTTTTATCGATTCAGCCGTTTATTTTTCAAGATGCAAAAATATTATTATACGAAACTTAAGGGATATTCACCTATATGCCAATCAGGATATTTTTGCAACAACTGCGGCTTACGAACACCCCTCGGGTTATTTTGGAAAGCAGCCTCATTGTATATATGCACGTGCCGATTTAGCGCGCGTTATTGTTTTAAAACACTTAACGGACCTAAACCCATACACACCTGTATTTTACTGTGACTTTGATGTTGAAAATATCTCAATCGAAAACGAAAGGGTAACATCAAAGCTAGATGAGCATGGAATGGTTTTCGGGAATACCGAGGATGATGCCATCGAAAATGGATATATGGCATTTATAGCCAGTAATTTGACCGAAGATGTTTATTTTAATTGTGGAACTATCCAGCTTTTATTACAGCAGACTCAACATGCCGCATCACTCAACAAAAATGGCTGGCGGCCTCTAAGAGAGATAATTGCCTGTCGCTCATCTTCTGTGGATGAAGTCACTGTTGATGGGCTCTTAAAACCGCGTGGATATAAGATACCTAAGCCCGCCTTTTACGATGAATT
>CAJXOI010000125.1 GCA_913057885.1 uncultured Micavibrio sp. | reverse complement strand
CAAGTAGCGCCCCTGCAATGCAATTTCCATGGATAATTTGCTAACCTTTTGTGGCTGGTCGCTTTCAATGTCGCTGGGCAGGGGGTTAAACGCAGTTTTGACCTGCACCATAATCATTTGCCCGGGAGAGAGCAGTTGGCCTATCTTTTTACTTTTTGGCGGGTGGGCGCCGTCGAGCCGAACATCATCACGGAATAATATCCCTTCATAGCCATAGCCAAGGTCGATATAGGCCGCATCATTGGCGGCATCAATTCGTCCAACCTTACCCATATAAATGGATCCCCACCTTACAATTTCAGCATAGGGGTCAATTTCCAAATTCTGGATTTTACTTTTTTTATCGATTGCGGCAACCCAGAGCGAGCCCTCAAGGTCTTCTATCAAAATATCCATGTTAGTAATTGTAGGGGAAACGTTACAAAGCGTAAAATCATATATTTTATTGACATAGCGTTACATGTGATAGTAAGCATATTGCATGGAAAAAATTGCGATAAACGGCAAAATATACACGATCCTAAGTTTGGAAGAGTTGAGCTTTTCAGATACCGTAAGAGGTCGCCTGACAAAGGCAGCGGAAGGGCAAGATTTCCAAGATCGTCAAATGACAGCAATCAATGTTGCCTATGACTATGGACGCACAGCAGTTGCAATTATGGATTCTCCGCTCGGTGATGTTATCGAGTATATGGAAGAGGTTGGCGTCAAGGAAATTGTCAATTTTGAAGTTCCACTTGCCATAAGAGAGGCGCGTGAGAACGAAGTTCAGGACATTGAGGATATTATCGCATCAATAAAGGCCCGGCGTCGATCTCTCGGATCTAACACACCTTAAATCCATTCCCTTTCAACATATTCAGTGTGTAGTAGATACTAAGGCCTACGACGTTGGAATAAGACCCGCTTATAAAAGGTATAAATTGCGCTGCCAAGCCCTGTATGGCGTATCCTCCAGCTTTACCTTCCCATTCCTTTGAATCGATATAAAATTGTTTTTCTTCCTCGGTCAGGTTTTTAAATCGAACAATCGTTTCCACAACACGGGTGACTTCTTTCCCTTCTGGTGTAGTCAGGCAAATGCTGCCAATAACTTTATGACGACGCCCGCTCATAAGGGATAGGAATTGATAAGCTTCATCAGAATTCACGGGTTTTTGCAATATACGACGTCCCATCACAACCACCGTGTCTGCGGCCAAAATAAAACTATCTTCATGATTGGAGGCGATCACCCGCGCCTTTTCAAGCGCCATGCGCTCAACATAGGGGCGTGGTAATTCTTTTTTAAACGGCGTTTCATCAATGTCCGCGGGGATGGTATGGTCGGGGATAATACCTTGTTCGGCCAAAAGCTCTTTCCGCCTTGGTGAGGCGGATGCAAGGATAAGTTGCGGCTTATTTCTCACGGAAAATAATACGCCCCTTGGTAAGATCATAAGGTGTCATTTCCACAACAACTTTATCACCAGCCAAAACACGAATGCGGTGTTTTTTCATTTTACCCGCTGCGTGGGCGATGATTTCATGATCATTTTCCAAAATAACGCGGAACATGGAATTGGGAAGGACTTCCTCTACCACACCATTAAATTCCATTAACTCTTCTTTTGCCACTTTTGATAACTCTCCGTAAAAAAAATATTATGGGATTTATATAAGCGATTTGTTATGAGAAGTCAAAGGGATGACTTAAGTGATAATTGTTCTGCCCTTTGGCCTCTTAGGCGGAGCGGATATCGGCACCTACGGCAGACAGCTTGCCGACAATGTCCTCATAACCACGTTCAAGGTGATAAATGCGGTTCACGGTTGTTTCGCCGTCGGCACATAACCCTGCGATCACAAGCGCGACAGAGGCCCTTAGGTCGGTTGCCATCACCTGCGCCCCTTTTAATTGTTTCACACCGCGGACAATCGCGCTATTGCCCTGTACAACAATATTGGCGCCCATACGCACCAATTCAGGCACGTGCATATAACGGTTTTCAAAAATGGTTTCCGTGACCATGCCCGCCCCGTCGCACAATGTCAGCATCGTCATAATCTGCGCTTGCATATCAGTCGGAAAACCGGGATAGGGTTCTGTCATGATATCAATCCCACGCAGAGATTTTAGGTCGTCCTTGCGTTTAACGCGGATTTTATCACCAGTAATTGTGACTTCGACACCTGCTTTGCGGAGAAGGGCAATCACAGAATCGATCGTATTGGCGCGTGTGCCCGTCAGCGTCACATCTCCGCCTGTTAACGCCGCGGCAATCATGAATGTGCCTGTTTCAATACGGTCGGGTATCACGGCATGTTCTGTGCCATTCAGTTTCTCGACACCATGAATTGTCAGTTTATTTGTGCCAATCCCTTCGATATATGCCCCCATCTTTTTGAGGCATTCGGCAAGGTCGCCAATTTCGGGTTCCATCGCCGCGTTGGACAGGGTGGTTGTCCCACTAGCTAAACACGCCGCCATCAAAAGATGCTCTGTCGCACCGACGGATACCTTTGGAAAAACAATATTTGTGCCTTTTAATCCGCCCTCTGGGGCGGCTGCATGTACATAACCATCTTCGATCTTGATCTCTGCGCCCATGGCCTCAAGGCCCATCAGGTGCAAATCAACAGGGCGCGAGCCAATGGCGCATCCACCGGGAAGGGAAACCTTGGCATGTCCATGTCGCGCCACCATTGGCCCTAAAACAAGAATAGAGGCGCGCATCTTACGAACCAGGTCATAAGGTGCCGTGGTTTTGGCCGCACCGCCAATTGCACGAATAGATATTGTTTTGGCCGCATCATTAACATCAACCTTTGCGCCGAGATAGCGGATCAGGTCAATTAGCGTCGTCATGTCGCGCAATGTTGTAGGGACATTGGATAGTTTCAGCTCTTGGTCGGTTAAAAGTGCGGCGCACACCAATTTTAACGCAGCATTTTTTGCACCACTAATGGGAATTTCCCCGTTCAGCGGATTACCGCCGCGGATTTTAATCTTTGCCAATCCATCATTGGCGACATCGGTGTCTATTTCTTCAGTCATTTATAATAGGTCTTTTATCGGTTTTAGGGCGATATGTTCAACCTCTTTTTCAAAGCGTTTCATCAGTGGGTCATAATATTTCAATAAATCATCGCGGCCTTTTTCTTGAGCCAGATATTGTATTTGCCCCAAAACACGGGCGTGAAATTGTGCCGTTATTACGGGATACCATATTTCAAATAAATCGCGGTCGTTGGGCGATAATGAGGCGCAGTAGTGATCTTTGCAAGATTGCTTGATATCATCTGGCACATCAATGCGGATGTCTTCCAATAAATTGACAATATCATAAACAAAGGGCCCGTCGCACGCCGCCTGAAAATCAATAATGCCAATTTTTCCATCAACCCACATCAAATTTTGTGGTGCATAATCGATATGCGTGAGGGCTCGAGGGCAAGGTGGTAGGGCATTTTCAACATCTTTCCATGCTGCAAACCAGTCATCAATCAAGCTGTCATTCCCAGACTTGATCGGGGAATCTTCTTGGTAGTGAGAAGATTGTCGGGACAAGCCCGACAATGACGGGTTTAGGGCGTATTGAGGGAAAAATCGAAGGGCTTGATAAACATGCGTGTCCTCGTATCGTGGCAAATCGATCGATAATGCATCGGGATGATCGCGCATAGTTATCAAAATATCCGTGGCCTGCAGATACGCATCTAAGCCGCGTCTCGCTATGGTCTTGTCACCAAAATCGTCCATCAAAATAAATCCTGAATCCAAATCCTCGGCAATGATTTCGGGCACGTTCAACCCGATTGATTTGAAATGTTTATTGAGTTTTGACCATGGGCCAATCATGTGCCCGACCATGGCATCGGGGGAATCGTCAGGGGGGGATTTCAATAAAATGGCGCTTTGGCCATCGTCTTTAGTAAGCCGGGCATAGGATCGCACAGACCAATCAGCAGAAAACCAATGGATATCGGTATTATGCCATTCTGTTTGTTGTAAAAATGATTTTAACCGTGGTTGCACGCACCTATTTTAAAGAGTCTACGGTTTGCGGCAAGCTTTGTGTGCGCTCTCATTAAATATTTGGCGTTGCGTGGTGTAGGGCTACCGCCTTTTGCGATAAGTTCTTCACATACAAGGCGAATATCTATTTCCCGCTCTTCAAAATTGCTGTCATCCAGCTCAGGGATC
>CAJXOI010000124.1 GCA_913057885.1 uncultured Micavibrio sp. | reverse complement strand
CTTCACAGATCATATGATCAAAATTGGCCATGAATTCATAAAAAAGGATATTATAGCCGACATGCACATAGAGCAGCTTGTAATGGATTATGGAGAGAAAACAGGTCTGCTCTTAAATGCGTTCCTTTCACAAAAACAGCATTCTTTTATGGATTTGGTATAAAAACCCTTTGCAAGGGACGTTAAGGTCAATTATAAAACACTTGGTTTGGGCGCGTGGCGGAATCGGTAGACGCTGCGGACTTAAAATCCGTTTCGCTTTTGCGAGTGAGGGTTCAAGTCCCTCCGTGCCCACCACGTCTCTTAATTACCTCATGGATCGAATTGTGTAACTTTTGCTGAAATTTCAGTATCTGTAAAAAAGATCACGACACAAATCACCGATAAAAGGGTGATGGAAATTGCAATTTGAATGATGGAGGATTGATTGGCCGCGCGTTGTTCTAAAAATGTGCGTGGCCTAATTCCCATCAAATACAAAACCATCAATGATGATAAACCAATACACACCATATTAGTAATGAGCAGAAGAAAACTATCAAAGGCATAGGCTGGCATTTGACTGCCTAAAAATAACCCTATTGCCGCAGCCGGGGGGAGCAATGCCACAGAAACCATCACCCCGACAAGGGCCGATGATACGCCCGTTGTCATTGATAACACCGCTGCGGCCCCCGATGCTAATGCTACGGCAATGGCGGCAAAATCAATGACTGTACGACCCATCAATTGTTCACTGTTTATATTTAAATCAAAAATATAACCCATGGCGACGCAAGGAATGATCGCAATAAACAGACCGCCAGCACTGGTTTTTAGTGCATCAGCAATCAGTGCCTTCTCGCCCAATGCAGATCCAAAGGCAAGAGCAAGATTTGGTCCTAATAGAGGGGCAATGACCATGGCGGCAATAACGAAGGCGACGTTGTCTTGCATCAAGCCGACGGCGGCAACAATCGTGGATAAAATAACCATAAGGTAATAAATACGGTCTCCATCGCCACCAGTGATAACCTCTTGGTATAATTCCTCCCGTGTAAGCGACTTGCGCCAATGAAACTTTTTTTTCTTAACATTGTCTTCAAATTCTGGCTCATTTTTGGGAACGCTGGCCTCCACGGGTAACAAAACCGCGCGCCACCCCTCTGAGTCATTCAGATTATTTTGAATACTATCCAAAATTTCTTGTTGGTTTAAACGATCAACTAAAATGGAAACTATGCGTGTACCTTCTTCGTTTTTAGGCGTGAACCATAAATCGATTGCATTGTATTTGTCTGCTATTTTCTCTAATGTTTTTATGCGCTCTGCGGGCAGTGTGACTTCGATGAGCCTGAGTGACATGGGTTCTCCTTCTCAAAAAACCTTGCATTTGCAATTTTTATCATGCTAGGGTGCGTCAAAGAATGTGAAAAGACAAGATCAATCAAATTATTGATCCCAACAAAACTAATCAACATTGAGGTAGTGCACTATGTTTCACAAAAACAATATCCCTGAATCCGGTCCATCAACAGCGGATTTAAGAAGTGATCAGACAACTGAAAATAAGGAAGAAAAAACAATGGCCGATACGTCAGACAATCAACAACCATCACAAACACCATTTGGGCGCCCCTCTATAGGTGGTCAGGCATATGGCCAGGCTCAAACAGCAACAGAGTCTGATGGTCGTAAATTGACTATTGGTCAGGGCATTACAATGTCTGGTGAAATTGAAAACTGTGATCAATTATTGGTTGAAGGAACAGTTGAAGCCACACTGAACGGTGCAAAATTATTGGATATTGCAGAAACAGGTATTTTTTACGGTTCAGTTGATATTGAAGAAGCCGTTATCGCAGGCCGTTTCGAGGGTGACCTGGCGGTTGATGGTCGTGTCACAGTTGAGGCATCAGGCACAGTGATTGGTACAATCACATACCGCGAATTGACGGTAGAAGCCGGTGCTAATATTGAGGGTAAAATTTCATCTTTCGCTTCCTCTGGTTCAAAAGGTGATAGCACGGCCACCGACTTCACGAAATTGAAGGCTGCATCCAAAAAGACCGATAATAAAAAGGCGAATGCCGCTTAATCATTTAAAATGTTTAAACATAAACACCATAAAATGCAGGCTTTGCCTGCATCTTTTTTTACCCTGATTTTTGTATGCTTTGTCGGGGCGATCGTCCAAATTGGGCAATTCGGGTTTTCTTATGCTTTGTATGGCGATAAGACGTTGTCTTTCATCGATAACTTTAAGCGCGTGCATCTTTTGCAAGAGCTTGCACGCTCTCCAGAGGACATTCGTACTATGAAAGGGGATGATATTGCGATCCTTTTGCCAAACCCATCTCTTAAAAGAAATGAAGAAACAGTGGTCGCGTGGCATTATCACGGCGAAAGCTGTGCCCTTGATATTTATTTTTCGACAGGTCAACTGCGGCCGGATTACGTCGAATACCGTGCCCTTAGCCTGAACGCCACAATCAATAATCAATTTTCACAAACTGATGAACGTGGTTTGAATTCTTATTGCCTAAAAGATGTTTTAGAGGCGCAGGGGATAGACACACCTTCAACCTATGCCCGCCAGCCCACACCCACATGGGATAGCCCATATAGATCATAATTGAAATCTTCGCCTAACCTGCTATAAATCGTTATTCAAGAAGAATAATAAGGAAAACCTATGGCCAACGCAGAACAAAAAACAGATGGATTAACCGACCCACGTGCGGCGCGTCGCGCTAAACGAGACGCATATATTGAGGCGGGCAAAAACCCTTATGCCTATAATTATCCGAAAACGTATCAGGCGGGTGATCTTCAAACGCAATATGCAGACTTGCCTGACGGTGAGGAGACAAAAGACGAAGTTGCTGTGGCGGGGCGTGTGATGGCCATGCGCAATGGCGGAATGTTTATTGACCTTAAAGATACGTCGGGCAGGATTCAGGTGTTTTGCCATAAGGATTCCATGAGCGAGGATCAATTGGCTAATCTGGATTATCTGGATTTGGGTGATATTGTTGGTGCTAAGGGTTTGATCCGGCGCACGCCGCGCGGTGAGCTATCCGTCCGCGCCACAGAAATAGAACTGGTGACAAAGTCACTAGAGCCTCTGCCAGAGAAGCACCATGGCTTAACAGACATTGAAACACGGTATCGCCAACGCTATTTGGATTTGATTGTGAATGATGACAGCGCGGAAAAGTTGCTTAAAAGGTCAGAGATCGTGGCCTTTATTCGGGAATATATGCGCAAGATTAACGCAGTCGAAGTTGAAAATCCAATATTGCACCCCATTATGGGCGGTGCATCGGCGAAACCATTTACAACGCGTCATAACGCATTAGATACTGAGTTTTATCTAAAGGTTGCCGCTGAACTTTATCTTAAACGACTGCTTGTGGGCGGTTTAACAGACCATGTGTTTGAGATTGGACGTTATTTCCGCAATGAAGGGATTTCTCCAAAACATAATCCTGAATTCACAATGATGGAAGGTAATGTCTTGTGGTGGGATTATAAAGACATCATGCAATTTGTTGAAACATTACTCTCAGATTTGGTCAAGCATTTAACCGGTGGGTCAACGAAAATTATGTATGGCGAAACGGAATTAGATTTCGCCGGGCCGTGGCCTGTAGAAACCATGTGTGGGTCAATTGAAAAACGTACGGGGGTTAACCCGCTTGATTTTGATCGTGATGGCTTAGCCGCTAAAGCTAGAGAGTTGAAATGCGATATTACTGACACCATGAGGTGGGGTGAGATTGTTAGTGAGATGTTTGACGACCATGTCGAACATACATTGATTCAACCAACGCATATCACGCATTTGCCACATGATATTTCACCGCTATCTAAGCTGGATAAGGATGATGAGCGTTTAACTGAACGACTTGAAAGCTTTGCCAATGGATGGGAAATTCATAATGGCTTTACTGAACAAAATGATCCAGAGATTCAACAGGCCGTTTTTGATATGCAGGCTGCAATGCGCGAAGCAGGTGATGAAGAGGCACAGATGTTGGATATAGATTTCGTAGAGATGTTAGAGTACGGCATGCCTCCTGCAAGTGGATATGGTCAGAGTGAGAGAATATTTTGGTTCTTAGAGGATGTACCTGCTCGTGAAGGAGTCCCCTTTCCTCAAATGAGGTATGAATTAGATGAAACAACACGAAAGATATATAATTTATAAGAATTTTAGAAAGGAAATTAA
>CAJXOI010000123.1 GCA_913057885.1 uncultured Micavibrio sp. | reverse complement strand
ATATCCTGTTGATTAGGGATTTTCCCCGTTATCGTGGCAAATTTAGCATTATATTTCGCGATTTCGCGTTGAAATTCCCTTAATTGAGCGCCTCTGATTTCCTCACCCAACGGCAAATCAACAGAATGCGGATTCACCTTTTGACCGTTTTTAATAACTTCGTAATGCAAATGCGGCCCTGTGGATCTACCTGTATTCCCGACATAACCAATGATTTGCCCCTGTTTGACGCGTGTTCCGCGCTTTATGCCTTTTCCAAATCGGCTGAGATGGGCGTAAGCGGTTTTAAAAGTATCGTTATGGCGAATACGGATGTAATTTCCATACGATCCAAAACGGTTGGCCCGCTCGACAATCCCATCCCCTGCCGCATATATAGGTGTTCCCGTGGGCGCGGCAAAATCCAATCCTTTATGCATTTTGTTATATCCCAATACAGGATGTGTCCTCATCCCGAACCCGGATGAAATCCTCGCCCCGTCAACAGGCGTTTTCATCAAGGCACGCTTGATGGACACCCCATTGGGTTCAAAGAAATTAGGAAAGCCCTCGTCCTTTTCGTAAAGATAAATTGGCAAATCCTTGTCACGCAAACGAAGGTTGGCATAAAGCAAGCGGTGAGATCGAATATATTCTCCGTCTTCTGTTTCCTTTGTTTCAAATAGCAGCTCAACCTCTTCTCCGCCCCAAATATCGCGCTGAAAATCCACTGTCCAGCTATAGGCCTTAATCATGCGGTTAATAATACCATCAGGAACACCAACCTTCCCCAGAGATCCGTATATCGAATTTTCAATGGTGGTTGTCGCCGCGCGAGTCTTTAGTTCCAATGGTTGTTCGATAGTTTCAGCGGACCAAGTGTCGCCATCTTGTTGAACCACGACAGATTTTAATGAATCGAAAACATAGGCAACCTGAAGAACATTATCCTCGTGTCCCAAGCGGGATAAGGTCGTAATCACCTTGTGCCCAGGGCGAATATCCGTTGGGTCAACCTTTTCTTTGATCGCCCTAAGCGCCGCTAAATAATCATCGCCGGACAATCCCGTTTCTTCCATCACAAGGCCAAGGGCATCGCCACTTTCAATAACATGGGTTTTTGTCCATCGGTACGGTTTGTTAAAATAAGGGCGTTTTCCAACACGGGTTAAAAATGGGGCAATGCCATTTCCCGCCTCTTCTGGATCGTAATCAATCACTCGTGCCACGGTATTGACTGCTTGAGTTATGATAGGGGCATCCTGCCTTTTGTTATCAATTAAAGCTGTTTGAACATTTTGAGTGGCTAAGTCATTATCATCACCACCGCCACTGACGAGTAGCACCACTGCAAAAAGAAAGATTGCTAACACTGCCACGAAGCGGAGTCGTATATTCCCCGCACTAGTTAATAAATGGCGGTGCTTGACCGCAAAGTTATTCAAAAGACTCATTTTTTATTTATTATTTTTTTACTGGCGGATTTTAATTGCCCACAGGCTGCTAGTATATCATCTCCGCGTGTTTTTCGTACAGGGCTGTCCAACCCTTTATCCCGTAATATTTTTGCAAAGGCCTCGATCCGCTCCATATCCGAACATTCAAATCCGCTTCCAGGCCAATCGTTAAACGGGATTAGATTTATTTTTGCAGGTATATTGCCAATCAATGTGGCCAAATTATGGGCATCGTCATCCGTATCATTGACCCCCTTCAACATCACATATTCAAAGGTGATACGGCGACGCGGATCAAGCGGATAATCGCGGCATGCCTGCATCAATTCATCTAAAGGATATTTTTTATTAATCGGCATAATCTCGGACCGCAAATTGTCATTCGTGGCATGAAGGGAAATGGCCAAATTGACATTCAATTCTTCACCACATTTTTGAATCATCGGCACAACACCCGATGTTGATAATGTAATACGCCGTTTTGAAATGGATAATCCATCCCCGTCCATACAGATTTTCAATGCTTTGGCGACGTTGCTGTAATTATAAAGCGGTTCACCCATACCCATCATCACAATATTGGTAAAATCGCGCCCCCCGTCTTTTGCACCCGAGGACGGCCATTCATCCAACACATCACGGGCATGCATAATTTGTTGCAGGATTTCATGCGCCCCTAAATTACGAACCAAGGGCTGCGTCCCCGTATGGCAAAATTTACATGTCAATGTGCATCCGATTTGCGAGGACACACATAATGTGCCGCGATCTTTTTCAGGGATAAAAACGGTTTCAACCATTTGCCCGTCATTGAGTTTCAACAACCATTTGATTGTACCATCAGTTGATCGTTGTTCCGTTTCAACCGTTGGTCGACCAATTGAAAACCGATCATTCAAAAACGCCTTCATATCCTTTGGAATATTGCCCATCTCGTCAAAAGATTTTACCCCGCGTTGGTAAATCCAATGCCATACCTGCTTTGCTCGGAATCCTGGTACTTGATATTGCATCAACAGCTCAATCAGCTCATCCTTAGACAAACCGATCAGATTTTCTCGTCCCTGGGCATCAACCTTGGGCGCGGCAAAGACCTTTTCATGCTTTTGAATCGAGGTGTCACTCATAATGCGCGCACCATAAAGGAAAACACGGTTAAAAGTAAAGGAAATTAAAAGCCCTCACCCTTAGGAATGGGCTGACCACGATGGATTTTGGCACAGGCAATCAGGCCATAACATATCAAAGCCGCCAACATCGCCGACCCCCCATATGAAACAAGCGGCAAAGGCACACCCACCACCGGCAAAACACCCATCACCATACCTGTATTGATCATCACATAAAGGGATAGATTTATCGTAAGACCCAATACCAGCAATTTAGAAAAGACATGCCTCGCCCTGATCGCATAGATCCAACCAAAGACAAACGTGGCCACATATAATCCAATGAGGAAAATTCCGCCCAATAGGCCATGTTCCTCAGCCCAAAGGGTGAAAATAAAATCCGTGTGCTTTTCGGGAAGAAAGTTCAGCCGCGCCTGTGTTCCTTCCAAATACCCTTTGCCATCAATCCCGCCTGAACCTATGGCAATTTTGGATTGAGTCACATGATACCCCGCCCCCATTGGATCGCGTGATGGGTCAAGGAATGTATCAACACGCGCACGTTGATAGTCTTGTAAAATATAGTAATAAGATAACGGTATTGCCGCTGCCGCCAGCACAGCGCCACCCAAGAACAACCGTAATCGCACTCCCGCCAAAAATAAAACGGCAACACCGCCCATCCCGATCATCAACGCCGTTCCTAAATCGGGCTGCATCATCACCAATCCCATTGGAATGCCCATAATCAATGCCGGCCATAATAGCGTCCTGAACCGTTTAACCTGATCTTTTTCCAGGTCATGGTAGTAACGTGCCAAGGCCATAATCACGGCAATTTTCATCAATTCGGACGGTTGCAAATTCATGAATCCCAGATTGATCCACCGTTGTGCCCCCATACCAACTTGGCCCAAAGCCTCTACAATAATCAGCAAAACGATCCCAACCACCCACAAGGGATAGGACAACCAATACCAGTATTTCAAGTGAATGAATGCCACAATCAACATTCCGACAAACAGAAATGCGAAACGGAACAGATGTTTTTCCGCCCATAAAGAAAAATTCCCCTGCGCCGCAGATGTCAAAGCCACCGCCCCCAATGACGCAATGATCATCACCAACACAATCATCACAAACGGTAAGGATTTGACCTTGCCCCATAACGTAAGCGGTTTTGCGCCAACGGAAAAACCTAACATATCTGAAACTCATTCGGTTTACTAGGTTCCACACGGATGCGGTTCTTTGATGGATAGATGTCTTGCGACGCCTTAAGAATATCCCTTGCAATTGGTGCCGCAGCGGCAGACCCTGACCCTCCGTGTTCAACAACAACCGAAACAACATAACGCGGATTATCATACGGCGCATAACCAACAAAAAGCGCATGGTGACGATGTTTCCAAATAATATCCTCTTGGGACAGTAACCCTTCGCGCCGTTCTTCCATGGTGATACGACGTACCTGCGCCGTTCCTGTTTTTCCGCCCATTTCTTTCCCTTCAATTCCAATTGCGGCGTTTTTTGCGGTACCGTCTTCGCCTGTTACAACCTTCTCCATTCCCTTGGCAATCATCCTGAGGTGACGATCACCAACACGCATCTTTGGCCATCTGGTTTGTCGTTTGCGGGAATGATAAATCCCATCATGAGCGACAATCCATG
>CAJXOI010000122.1 GCA_913057885.1 uncultured Micavibrio sp. | reverse complement strand
GGGGGCGATCTCGATAATATTTTTTTCAATATATGCATCAACCTTTTCCGACGGTAACATTTCGTACAACGCGTCATAGAGTGGGCGAAGATAGGGATCAACTTTTTCTTTCATATCGCCTGGAAGAAAACCAAGGCTTTCTCCGGCTTCGACGGCCGGGCGGGAAAGTATGATTTTCTTTGCATCACCTTTTTCCAATAACATCGCGGCGTAGGCCACGGCCAAGAATGTTTTTCCCGTACCAGCCGGTCCAACGCCAAAGATAAGGTCATTTTTTCCCATCGACTCGATAAAGGCGGATTGCATAAATGTCCGTGCAGATATAGTCGATTTTTTGGTTTTGATTGTCGCCGCCTTTTTCAGGTCGATATGGTTCAGCTCAGCCTTAATGTCATCGACCGATATATCGCCTTTACGTGCGAGGGGAATAAGTGCTTCTAAGACACCGCGAAGGTGATAAAGCGTGCCTGTTTCTCCCAAAAGCATAAACCCGACAGAGTCATTTTGAATTTTAGTATTAAATTCTTTTTCAAGAAAATCGAGGTTTTCGTTGTTCAAACCACAAAGCGTGCGTTTGACCGCAACAGGGTCATCCTTGTGATCCAGAACGGTTGAAAGATCAAAAAGTGTTGAATCCTTTGGCATTTATAGTTTTAGGATACCAGAAAAGGTTAAGAATTCCATTAAATTTAAGCCGCTTCAGCCAAAATCAATTCACCCGTTAATGATTTCCCGTTTGTGCCTGTGATGCGGACATTTTCAAAATGACCGTTGAGGCGCGGATTGCCCTGAACATGCACCGCTTGATTGTAGGGTGTGCGCCCGTGGAGTTGATCCGGGCGCGGGTTTCCATCGAATAATACAGGCAAGTCAAGCCCGACCGTTTGTTCATTAAATTGACGCATTTGATCGGCCAGTAATGCCTGAAGGCGCTGTAGACGCTCATCCTTAACCTCTTCGCGCACCAATCCGCCCATGGTTGCGGCTGGCGTACCTGGGCGCTGTGAATATTTGAATGAATAAGCTGATGAATAATTGATGTGGCGCACCAAATCCATTGTATCTTCGAAATCCTGCTCCGTTTCACCGGGAAAACCGACGATGAAATCACCGCTGATGGCAATATCAGGGCGTACCTTGCGAAAACGCTCGATAATATCGAAATACAGGTCGCGAGTGTGTTTACGGTTCATAGCCTTTAAAATTTTGTTCGATCCGCTTTGTACAGGAAGATGCAGATAGGGCATGACCTTGTGATGCGCATGAACATCAATCAAATCCTGTTGCATATCGCGAGGGTGGGATGTTGTGTAACGGATACGCTCAATCCCGTTAATATCTGCAACTTTTAAAATGAGATCAGCAAGCGAGGCCGTATTCCCGTTTTCGTCCAAACCGTGATAGGCATTGACATTTTGCCCCAACAAAGACA
Organism: uncultured Micavibrio sp.; assembly: GCA_913057885.1. Classification (GTDB taxonomy): domain Bacteria; phylum Pseudomonadota; class Alphaproteobacteria; order Micavibrionales; family UBA1664; genus UBA1664. Next base: position 2,830 of record CAJXOI010000122.1, on the reverse strand, counting down.
CTTCGCGAACGTCTTGATCCGCCAATTTCAATATTTCATTATAAACCGCCTTAACAGAACGAGAATATTCCCCGCCGCGTGTATAAGGTACGACACAAAATGTGCAGAATTTATCGCATCCTTCTTGCACCGCGACAAATGCCGTTGGGCCTTGTTCCGTTGTTTCTTCGGGTAATTTATCGAATTTATCTTCTTCGTCGAAATTGGTATTGATAACGCGGTCTTTACCGTATGCGCCAGTCGCTTGCGCAACCATTTCAGGCAATTCACCATAAGTTTGCGGGCCAAAGACCATATCAACATAAGGGGCGCGCTCGGCAATAAAATCACCCTCGGCTTGGGCCACACATCCCGCCACAGCCATCAAAACCTTACGATCTTCTTTTTCGCCTTGATCTTTATGTTTTTTAAGGCGGCCAAGCTCTGAAAATACTTTATCCGTGGCTTTTTCACGAATGTGACACGTGTTGAGGATAATCATATCCGCGCCATCTGGTTCCTCAATCTGTTTATATCCCATCGGTGCCAGAACATCCGCCATTTTGCGGCTGTCATAGACATTCATCTGACATCCCCAGGTTTTGATATAAAGTTTTTTGGTATTTGTATTTGTCATTTGGTTCGGTTAAACCATAATTAAGGGACAAAAATCAAGGATATTTAAACTCATGGTAAAACCGACATTATTGGCGTTGACAAATTTATTTTCTAATCAAATGGAGGAATTGGAAAAAACGTTCGAGATTATTCACCTTTACAAGGAAAATGACCCTGAGGCCGTTTTGGGGAAGGTCAAAGACAAAGTTCAGGCCATTTTGTGCACCATGCATAACACTGTCCGTCAAAATTTAATTGATGCCTGCCCGAATTTGGAAATACTCGTGTGTAAATCCGTCGGATTTGACAATGTTGATGTTGCTTTTGCTAAGTCCAAAAATATTATCGTAACTAATACCCCCGATTTGGTGACTGATGATACGGCGGATACGGCAATGGGGTTGTTGATTAATGTTTCACGTCGTTATGTTGAATTGGATGCTTACACGCGTGTCGGCCGATGGAAAAATGGCGGGGCAAAACCTTTGGGACATTCACTCACTCATAAGAAGGTGGGTATCCTAGGCCTTGGCCGTATTGGACAAGCTATTGCCAAGCGTTGTTCAGCATTCGGTATGGAGATTTGTTACCACACACGATCAAAAAAAAATGAGTTTGATTACACTTACTACGATAATCTGAAAGAAATGGCAAAAGATGTTGATTATCTAATTGCTGTTGTGCCTGGTGGGGCTGAGACAGAAAAAATGATTAATGCCGACATTATGAGCGCCCTAGGCTCAAATGGATATTTGATAAATATTTCCCGTGGAACTGTGGTTGATGAGACAGCGCTTGTGGACGCATTAAAGGAAAAGAAAATCGCGGGAGCGGCATTGGATGTTTATGAGAGCGAGCCGCGTGTCCCTGATGAATTAAAGACAATGGATAATGTTGTTTTACTACCGCATGTTGGCGCGGCCACATATGAAACATTAGGGGCAATGGGGGATTTAATCATAGAAAATCTATGCTTGCATTTTGACGGTAAGCCTGTCAAAACACCCATACAGATTTAAGACAAAGATTGGATTTTTAAATGCGTTTCTTGATATTTTTAACAGCCTTGTTGATTACGACATCCGCCAACGCCAGATGTTATAATCAGGCCGAATTCGAGGCAGAACAAGGGTTAAGAATCCATAGTGAATTGATGGTGATTTCGCTGAATTGCCAAAAATCAACACACGGTTACGGTAACTTATACATTCAATATAAAGATTTCACACGCCGGCATCAGCATTTGATCGCCCAGTATGAACAAGTGATGAAAAATTATTATTCCCGTACAGGGGTTTCCAATCCGGAACGGGCGATAAACGACCTGCGTACGTCTCTTGCGAATAAAATCTCAAACGATGCTGCGCGTATGAAACCAAATGCGTTTTGCAAGGCCTATGGCGGTCGCATTACACAGGCATTGGGTATGTCTCAAGACAAACTTCGCCGTTGGGCCTCCACACCATTTGCAGGGCATCCAACATCACGCCCTGTTTGTACAAGTGGATAACCTGTCAAAATTCTTGTGAGGAACGCGTGAACGTCATAGCCTTTTTCCATGGCTATTGATTCTTTTATTAACGATACGGTTGAGCCGGTTTCCTCGGCCTTTTCATCCTTTGTTTTTTACAGTGTGCCTTTAACAGACACGGTGTCATTGCCAATTATTCTTATCTGGTTGGTGGCAATTGCGTTTTTTACGACATTTTATTTCGGGTTTGTAAATTTCCGTTATTTTGGGCGAGGGATCGGTATTGCCCTTGGGAAGGTCACACATAAGGAAGATAAAAAGGCGGAAGGAGATATAACACCATTTCAAGCTCTGGCCACAACCTTATCGGGTACAGTGGGGCTTGGAAATATTGCCGGGGTGGCGATTGCCATTTCCATCGGCGGACCAGTGGCCGTGTTCTGGATGGTTGTTATGGGACTGTTTTCCATGTCGACCAAATTTCTAGAGGCGGCATTGGGTGTCACATATCGTATCCGTAATCACCATGGATCATTTTCAGGTGGGCCAGCTTATTACCTTCGCGACGGGTTAAAAGAAGTCGGTTGGCCACGGTTAGGGATGGCCTTGGCCGTTTTATTCGCCTTTTGCTCCATTGGCGGAGCATTTGGTGCGGGTAACATGTTTCAGGTTAATCAGGTTTATAAACAGGTTTTGAATGTTACTGGCGGGGATACAAGTTTTTTCACTGATAAAGGATGGATGTTTGGAGCATTGATAGCG
>CAJXOI010000121.1 GCA_913057885.1 uncultured Micavibrio sp. | reverse complement strand
TATCGCCATCCATAGAATAGACGGATTCAAAGGCAATGATTTTAGGGGCGGATACAGGAGAAGATTTTAAAAGGTCCTCTAAATGGCTAATATCGTTATGACGGAAGATTTTTTTGTTTTTTCCTCCGTTTCTTATGCCAATGATCATTGATGCATGATTTAGTTCGTCCGAAAACACGATTGTATCCTCGGGTAAAAGGCGAATGAGTGCCCCCAAAGATCCCTCGTTTGATGTAAAACCCGATGTGAAAACCAGCGCGGCCTCTTTTTGATGAAGGTCGCAGAGAGATTGCTCAAGCTCCGCCATTAAATGCGTTGTGCCTGAAATATTACGAGTCCCCCCTGCGCCGGCGCCATAAGTATCAATCGCATCGTGCATGGCCTGAATAACGGTTCGATTTTGTCCCATTCCCAAATAATCGTTGCTGCACCACACAATGACATCTTTTGATGTTCCATCAGGCAAAGCCGCTGTGGCAAGGGGAAAATTGCCTTTATGACGTTTTAAAGGAAGAAAGTCTCTGTATCGGCCATTTTGATGAACGGATTGCAATATTTCTGTGAAATGGGCATCATAGTGAAACAAACTCATATTTGTCATGATAGGGTCTTTCCTGCGCATGACAAGTCTTAAAGGAAAAATTAGTATGGCCATGGTAATCGTTTTTGGGTCTTTGAATATCGACCTTTTGATGAAAGTGAAGGAACAGCCCCAAATCGGGGAAACAATTTTAACCCCAACATACAAATGGACAACGGGCGGGAAGGGTGCCAATCAGGCGATTGCATGCTCTCGCTTCGGTGCAAAAACCGCGATGGTCGGAAAAGTTGGCGATGACGGCTTTGGTACTAGAATATTAAATGCCTTAAAAAGAGATGATGTTTTGGCCTCTGGTGTTGTCCGGGATGATAAGGAGCCAACGGGCATGGCCTTCGTTACTGTTGACTCAAAAGGAGATAATCAGATTGTTGTTGCAAGCGGAGCAAATCGCCTGACAACATCCGACCAAATGCCGAATGAAATTTTACACTCGGATAACGTTGCTTTAATGCAAATGGAAGTCAATTATTCTGAAAATTGGGACGTGATTCATAGGTCAAAGGCCGTTGGCGCAAAGACTATTTTGAACCTTGCGCCATCTGGTGCCGTTCCTCGCGAGGTTTTGGATGATTTGGACTATTTAATTGTGAATCAGATTGAGGGTCGGCAAATGGCCGAAAAAATGGGCTTGGAAATCGAGGAGAGTGCGATTGCTTTAGCTTCTCGATTGGCGACAGAGGCACAATTAACATGTGTTATGACTATGGGGCCATTAGGGTGCGTGGCCATGAAGCCGGATGGAAGCGGTTGGCGCGTACAGGCAATGAAAGTTCCAGACGAAGAATTCGGCGACACAGTCGGAGCAGGGGATACTTTCTGCGGGGTTTTTGCCGCCTGTATATTTAAGAAAATGTCACTGCAAGAAACATTGCGCCATGCGTCCGTGGCGGCGTCTTTGGCCTGTCGTGGTGTAGGGGCGCAAACATCCATGCCCACACACGATGAGGTTATAGAGTATTTAGAGGAAATTCCCGCTGCAGAGGCAATTTAAATGCGTGTTCCAGTTATTTTTTACCGTGTTTTCCATGGTATCGTTCGCACACGGCCCGCAATTCATCCATCAATGTATTGAGAACGGGATCGTTCGGATTCCCAAGATTTTTTGTTGTGGCCACGTCTAAAGCATTAACGTGAGCCTTTATGACATGGTGGCTGTCGACATTAAAATTTCTGAGAGATTCAACAAATTTTAAAAGATGGTCTGATATCATCGATAAAGGTTGATTGTTTGATAATTTTGCATTCACGCCAAAAGGAACTAAATGAAATAAAAAGTCATCAATGGCACTGTCGTTGCCAGCTGATAAGAAATTCTCTGAATTGATTTGTTCTTTCATACCTTTTATTTTTTCCATTGCGAACGGTTTGAAATCAAATTTAACGGCATTTCCCAAACTTTGGGCTCGCTCAATAACAAGGGAGTCAAGGCCTCCTACGCCCGTTTTGTTTTGTAATGTGTTTTCAGGTTTGTAAAATTCAGCTTTGGCTTTATTCATGGTCATTCACTCTCAGTTAAAAAGTTATCTATAAAAAATAATTGTTTTTACAAATAAAATTGGTCAATTGAGGATGATCTTATGGTTATTATTAAAATTTAACACAGCTATGTTTAAAAACCATTAAAAAACTTTTAAACCCATGCCGGATTCTGTATATTGGTGTTATAAAAATAAAAACAGGGAATAAATATTTTGAGGGTTCTTACTCTTAATAATATGGATGAGATTCCGCTGCAGGCAACATTTGATTACGCAGCGATTGAACCCGATATGTGGGAGGTGTTCCATATTCGCCAAGATCGCCTCCGTCGCGGTGTAAAAGAGACAATTTCATTGGGTGATGTTTACCGTCTTTTTGAATCGGGTCTTAACTTTCATGAAGTTAAAGAATCATTGGAAGCCCAATGCAGTGACCATAGATTTAGACGTGATATTTCTAACAAAACGATTTTATTGGGGCAGGCATTTTACCGCGCTGTTAACCCGGGGATTAAACATTTTAACAGATCTAATGTTATTAAGGCATTATGTGATGAAAATATTGATGAGCATCTGGCAACAGCCTGCGCGCAGCCCGTTTTTGGCTATGCCTCTCACACAACATTCGAGGATTTAACTGGACAACCTGATTCGCGTGTATGGAGGCGGGCAATGGATTTTGATGTCATTATTTCAAAAGACACTGCACAAAAATCGTCGCGAAAATCGGTTGAAGATAGAGATCTGACCAATTGTGCCGAGGATGCTTGGAAAGAGATTTTGGCCAGAAACGGAGGCGTTGTCGATGATGAAATTCGGTCTTTACCGATCATTATTCATGTAAAAGACGCGCAGGCCGATGGCCGCCTGATTAGAAAAATGCTTAAAAAACATAAGCATAAAATTTATGAGCTTATCCAACAACGTAAGTCTCCTGTTATTGAATTGAAAAAAGGGCGTACTCCTCAAATCGGCAGACATTATCTCGAGTTGATAGATGGCGGTACGGCAGCACGTAAAAGGCGATTGGTGAATACACAATTAGGCGTCTTTATGAAGATGAATGTCTTGGATTTAACACGCGAGGAAAAATTAGAGTTTAGAGCGCGTATCAGAGAAGTTATTCAGGAAAAGGTTGATAAAGTTGAAACTGACAATCCTGATCCTGAAAAACGAATACCGCTTCTTAATCAAATGATTGCAAAGTCAAACGATGTGCAAAGTTTTCTTATCTTAGATCAAAAAACATTGAATAGATTGAGACGCTCCATAGATAATGAGAGAGTTCAAATTGCGCTCCGAAAAAAGAGAGAGGAGCCGAGGCTTGCTTATATGATAAGAAAAGCGGCTTCAGGTTTGGTGCCGGCCTAAGAAAACTTGATATCCAAAACCTCGTATGATTTTTCACCCTTTGGCGTATTGACGGTCACTGAGTCTTCAACGCTTTTTCCGATAAGGGCCTTTGCAAGTGGTGCAGTCAGGGAAATTTTGTTATTCTCCATATCGCCTTCATATTCTCCGACGATTTGATACGTTTGCTCTTCGTCTGTGTCTTCATCAACGACGGTGACAAAAGCGCCAAAGCGGATGGTATCATTTGAGAATTTTGATGTATCAATAACGTCCGCACGACCAAGAACGGACTCAAGCTCCTGAATGCGGCCTTCAATAAAACTTTGTCTCTCTTTTGCTGCATGATATTCGGCATTTTCCGATAAATCGCCATGCGCGCGCGCCTCAGCAATATCCTGGATAACCTGGGGTCTTTCAACCTTTTTCAAGGTTGTTAATTCATCATTAAGCGACTTGTGACCGTCTTGGGTCATTGGAATTTTATCCATTATAGGTAACTCCCGTTAAAAAATAAAAAAGACCGCATATGATATTGCGGCTTCATAAAAAATTAAATTATCATGTTTAAGTTAAGTGAAAAGTAGGGAATCGTCAAGTTGTGAGTCACACTGACCTGTTATACCGCCGAGAGGCCTTAAAAATTGAAATTTTGGCTGATAGACCCAAAATCATGGCGTTTATCAAAAATTCATATCAACTTTGGATGGCAGCACAATGGACGCAAAAAACAGCGCGCGATGTTTTTTACGGTGCTGGTGGGTTTCACAACGTTCTTGGGCGCCAGTTGGCTCGCAAGACCTCGATTGATAAATGGCGCATTGCTAAGGTCACAGGAGACGGTTCGCAATTGCCTGAATCTGTGG
>CAJXOI010000120.1 GCA_913057885.1 uncultured Micavibrio sp. | reverse complement strand
GCGGCATTTGCACAAAATCGCGGCGGAGAGGGTCGCCCGCAGGGCGTGGCGGTCCGGCAAGGGCGCCTGAGGCGCCGTCAACACGACCGCGCCCGCCGGGCGCGCAACGGGAGAAACGACCATGACACCACGATCGAGGCTTCTTTCGGCGGCTGCCGGGATCGCCGCCCTTGCCGCGGCGCAAAGTGCAATACGACATGGTGGAACCATAGAAAAAATAAATTTAAAGAAAACAGCATGACAAGAACAGATAGATGGATTGCAGGGTGCTTTGCCGCGGCCGTTGGTTTCGGTGCGGCGGCGTATTTGTATCCATCCCAAGATTTCAGAAATGCGTGCGCGGAAGAATGTACTGGGGAATGCCGCGTTGCCGCAATGGATAGAAACGCATTCATGATTTTATCACTTGTTTCTATTACCACTGGTGCTGCAATCTGCGGGTACTCGCGACCAAGAGGACGAAGGCCATAATTTACAGCTTCACCAATGATAAACCTACGCCTCCGCAAGCTGAACGTAGCTCAGCATCATCAGGAACAGCATCAAGGGCCATACACCGCAATTGCTTTTTGACTAAGCCACGATGATGCATCCGGCTGACCAATTCTTGTCCCATATAGCACCCTTTAGTGAATGAAACGGCATTGTCTAAAATAACATGGCTTTCGTGCAAGAATGATTTTTCAGGTATCATATCGCGTGATCCGTCTGGAATTTCACGACGAATACGATATTCATCCCAATCGTTAAAGTTGACTTCGTTTGCATCGTGCGGTTTGGAATACACCCGATACCCATCAAAGCGTGGGTCTCCATATTTTGTCTCATAATCTCCATTAAAAACCTGCCATACATCAAAGGTAGGTTCCAATTCCAATGCCACATCTGAACGTAGCTTAAACATTGCCAGGCGTTTCAAGAGAGATTCTGCGCGCTCTCCACCCTCACAATCAATCATAAGATGATCATCGTGGCGAAAAATAAAAAAATCAAACAGAAATTTTCCATTGGGGGTGAGGAGGCATGAATAGATTAAATCATGCGATTGTAGAAGATCAATATCCTGCGTTATCAAACCTTGTAGAAAGGACGAGCGATCATTGCCCGTGATTTTAATAGCGGCACGATCAGGCAGTTTTGTATAAACCGCAGTGTCTTGCATTAGTTGTTATAGTTGGCCTGATGGTTGTGGTCGTGCTCATAATATTTTTTATGCATTTCAACTTCACGGTCGTAGCTTTTATTCAAAATAACTGTGTTGAAATTTGTTTTTGCCCGCTCCATATGTTCAGGACTGACATAATTCATGCGACGCCATCCCTTATAATTCATGCAGGATTCAAAATCATGAAAATCACGAAATTCAGTATGTAGCGGCCCGTCGCCTCGCGGTGATTGCCAGTTATCGGCCAATCCGACGTTCATTTCAATGCCTCCGGGCGGATTTGCATCACGAATTGTTCCAAGCCTTGAAAGCTCCTTAACTTCGTTCACACATGAGGAGATATCCTTGTGCAACATGTGTTGCGCCTTTGGCCCACGAACATAGAGCGCAGACGTCATATCCGTGCGTTGCCAATACGAACTGTTATCTGAATGTTTCCTGTGGTGTGTGCTTTCACAGGCAATGAGAGTAAAAAGAAGAGGGACAACAAGTAAGAATTTTTTCATGTCTTTAAAAATACCAATTTTATGTGATTATACAATCCTTATTATTCTGCGCTATTCCACCATGTTTCCAAAACCATTCCGTAAAGGGATTGAGTTTCAGGGCGTTGAACTTGTGGCCATCGTGCTACATAATCAACACCAGTATAATAAAGTGGCACAAACAAAAACTGTTCCATGATCATACGATCAAGTTTTTGCGCTGTTTTTGTTAAGTCTTCATAAGTTTTAGCGGTCGTTAAAGTGGCAATGGTTTGGTCAATTTGCGGGCTGCAAACACCGCTATAATTTCTTGATCCCTGAGTGGCGGCGGCGGCGCATCCCCAATAAACCGCCTGTTCGGTGCCTGGAGAGAGGGAATTTATCCAACGCCATGATATCATGTCGTAATCATATTCATTCAAAGCCCCTGTAAATTGCGCGGTGTCCAGTGTCCGAATGTTCAGTTTGATCCCTAAACGATTTAAATCCCGCGCATAAGCCAGGGCGATTTTTTCATCAGCAGGGTTGTTAAGCAGAATGGTCAATTCAAACCGAAGGCCGTTTTCCAGGGGCCAACCAGCTTGGGTCAAAAGCTCGGCTGCTTGTTTTAAATTTTCGCGCTTGTTATCTGTTCCATATGAAAACGGAATGGCAAATGGCGCGTTTGGAAAGGTGCTGTTTACCTGTTTAGCCTTACCATGAAATAGGGATTGATTCATCCAATCAAAATCAAAGGCAAGGGTCAGAGCTTGTCGCACCCGGATATCATTAAGCGGTGCGCGGCGCGTGTTCATGATAAATCCTCGTGCAGGCTCGGGACGAGAATGAGGGAGCTCCTCTGTAATATAATCCGCGTTATTTTGATAATTTACCTGCCATTTAGCGGGGTTGAACTCGCGGCGGACATCACACTCACCGGATTTAAATGCCTCCAGCGCGACTTGCTCATCGCGGTAATATTCAAACACCATGCGGTCAAAATTATAGTGTCCTTTATTGACGGGGTTAGAGTCCGCCCAATAATCCGTTACTTTTTCAAAGGTAATTTTTTTGCCGGGGTCAACCGCCTGAACACGATAAGGACCATTGCCGAGAGGAATATCCAGTGTTGTTGCGTCGAATTCACGGTCTTGCCAGTATGACTTGGAATAAACAGGCATCATCGATAAAATCATTGCAGTTTCACGATCAAAACCATCACCAAAATTGAAACGAATTGTATAATCATCGATTATTTCGATATTATCCACCAATTTATACACATTGCGCGTATTTGGTTTTCCTTTTTCTTTCAGTGTTTTAAATGAAAATTCTACATCTGTGGATAAAATTGGTGACCCATCGTGAAATATTGCATTAGGGTTCAATTTGAATGTAATAAAAGAACGATCTTGTGGTAAAAAAACTTCTTGTGCAATCAATCCGCGCATTGTGAATGGCTCGCTCCAAACACGGCGCATTAAAGGGTCATTTAGGAGGAATAACCCGTCTGCAGGCTTTCCTCTCATTGTATTATCATTTAAAGTGTCAAAGGTTCCAACGGCGCATTGCGTTAATGTTCCGCCTTTTGTCACATCCGATATAGCATAAGGCAAAATACTAATATCCTGCTCAGCCTCGCCGTGCATGGCAATGGCTTTTACAGGCTCGATCGCATTGGCAGGAAAAGCATTAAAGAGTAAAGAGAGTAACGCGAGTGCTTTAATCATTTAAAAAGCTCTTATATTCGATCTGGGGACGTGGACCGATGTGGGTGATGACTTCTGATGCGGCTCTGACACCCAATTGGCCTGATTTCTCAAGTCCTAGATCATGCGTCACCCCATAAAGAAAACCCGCGGCAAGCTGGTCGCCTGCACCTGTTAAATCAACAACATTTTCAACCACCTCGGTGGCGACCCGCACTTGATCATTACCGTTTATAATAAAGACACCGTCTTTTCCACGCGTGCTGACAACCAATTCACAAGTTTCCGCCGCCTGTTTTGCGGCCTCATCAATGTCATCTGTTTCAAACAGTGCGCATAGCTCTTTCTTATTGCCAAACAAAATATCTACATTCCCGTTGACCAATTTGCGAAAGTCATCTCTATGACGTTCTACGCAAAAGCTATCTGACAGTGTAATAGCAACTTTTTTACCATTTTCGTGCGCAACGCGAGAGGCCATGAAATAGGCTTCTTTGGCAGGATCTTTGTCAAAAAGATAACCTTCCATAACCGTAATATCTGAATTTCCGATCATGAAACTATTGACGTGCTCGACGGATAATTCGGTACAGGCACCTAGAAAAGTGTTCATCGACCGTTCACCATCAGGGGTTATGAAAATAAAAGACCTGGCCGTTTCCAGCCCTTTAATATAAGGCGCCGTGCTGTATGCAACGCCGATGTCATTGATATCCAGCGTAAAAGCATGGCCAAGTGGGTCGTTTGCAACAAGTCCGATATAGGCACCTTTGCCGCCAAAAGAGGCGATACCCGCCATCGTATTAGCAACGGAACCACCCGATTTTACAGTGGCCTTACCTTCCATCGCATCATACAACTCCTTTGCGCGATTTTCGTCAATCAACGTCATTGCGCCCTTTTCGATATCATAATCGATAAGAAATTGGTCCTCGCATGGGCAAAGAACATCGACAA
>CAJXOI010000119.1 GCA_913057885.1 uncultured Micavibrio sp. | reverse complement strand
CATGCAGTCGATCCCCCAAAATTTCAATCGGGGGCGTTGCAGACGACGATGAATCATGAGTTGCGGCACTTGTCATGCTCTAAACATGGTGTAGATTGTTGGGAAAAGCAAGAGTTTATGACATCGGAAAACACAACATTACTGAACGGGCGCGTGAAGTTGAGGCAGAGTTTGGAAGGCCTTCGCGCCAGTATGGATTCCGTGCTGTTGGCTGCGGCAGTAAAGGCAAAAACAGGGGAGAGCATCCTTGATATGGGGTGTGGCACCGGCGCAGTGGGGTTGTGTGCCCATGAACGGTTGAAACATTTAAGCCTGTCCCTTACGGGCATTGATGTTCAGGATAAAATGATCGCCATCGCCCGCGGTAATGCCACAGACAATGGTGTGCAAGGGGAATACATCATTGGTGATGTTGCTGATAAGTCTCTATTCAAGGCCGAAGCGTTTGACCATATTGTCATGAACCCGCCTTATTATACAAAAGGGGAAAGGTTGCAAAGCCCTGATCCCGCGCGAGAGGCGGCCTATACTGGTGATTTGGAAATATGGATAGGATCGGCACTGCATTGGCTGAAACAGGGAGGATCGCTCAGTATTATTCACCGTGCGGATGCCCTTAATGATATTTTATTTTATGCACAGCGAAAATTTGGCGCCATTGAGGTTTGGCCGATACATTCTAAACCGAATGATCCGGCCATACGTGTGATCGTTAAAATGGTCCGTAATCGCAAAACGCCGCTGACAATGCATCCACCGATAGTGATGTTTGATGATGAGGGTAATCCAAGCCTTAAATCCAATTCCATCTTGCGAGACGGTATGGGGTTGGTATAGTAAGGCCCATATGAGCAAGCGCATCGGAATATATCCTGGCACATTTGACCCCATTACCAAGGGGCATTTGCACATTATTGAACGCGCATCGAAATTGGTGGATGAGTTGGTGATCGGCGTGGCCGATAACCCAGGTAAAAAACCGCTCTTTACCCTGACGGAGCGGATGGAGATGGTGCAAACCGATATTGACAATATGCACCATAAACATTGCCCGATTAAGGTGGTGAGTTTTAGCAACCTTCTTATCCATTTTGCCCGCGAGCACGAGGCAACATGTGTGTTTCGTGGGCTTCGGGCGTCATCCGATTTTGAATATGAATTTCAAATGACGGGCATGAATATCCGCCTTGCTCCCGACATTGAAACGGTTTTCCTGATGTCGTCCGACAAATGGCAATTTGTGTCGTCGTCTTTCATCAAAGAAATTGCCAAGCTGGGCGGTGATATTTCCGAATTTATAACGCCGAACGCTTTGCAGATGTTGCAGGAGAAGCAACGGTAAACGACACAGAGCCTTTATGATGTTGGCGGTGAAGGTTTCGTGCTTGTTTGATATCATCATCGGAAATGTCATCCCCCACCATTGATAGGCCACTGAGGATAGCGGCATATTCTAAAGAGTCTTTATTTGTGTGATGTGATTTCTGTTGCATTGTTGATCCTTTCTTTCATGTTATGAGCAGGATCATGACAGCCAATTCAGGCAAACAAAGGATCGAAAAAAGGCATTTTCAAGAACGGCACGAAATTTATTGGAAAAAACGCTTGAATCATAAGGGCCAATCGCTATATAAAGGCACGCATGTGACCGCGTAGCTCAGCTGGTAGAGCAACTGACTTTTAATCAGTAGGTCCAGGGTTCGAATCCCTGCGCGGTCACCACTATCTTTTTCCAAAATAATCTGATTCTAATAGGCGCGGCGTTTTTTAAGGGCGTGGCAAATATAGTGGACGTAGTACCACACCGCCTGAAAATAATTGAGGTCTAAACGGTTCCGGTAGATATCCCACATGATTTTGCGGCCCCAATTAATGTTACTGGATAACGACGCATGCCCACGGCGATACCTTGCCATGTCACGATCAAAGCGATAGGCAATATGACCATCACGCAAGACGTTCAGCCAGAAAAAATAATCCATCCGCGCGGGCAAAGACTCATCAAAAAAACGCTCCCCAATGACTTCGCGGTCATAGATTGGCGTTAAGGTTCCCATGGCGGAATGTTTAAGCATATGTTTATAGTCAATTTTCCATGGATTGCGGATCAGAATTCCCGTTGTTGTCTCATCAGGCGTGATGCGACGATAATTGGTATAGGTAATGGCGTAGCCGTTGCGTTGCATAAAATTGATCTGCGTTTCAAATTTAAACGGTTTGATCATATCATCCCCATCAATAAAGGTGATGTATCGCCCTTTGGCACGTTTTAACCCTTCGTTACGCGCCCTGGACGACCCACTGTTTTCATCCAGAGTAATAACAGAGATGCGCGGGTCGTCTTTGGCATAGCGTCGGGCAATTTTGATCGTGTCATCGGAGGAACAATCATCAATGATAATCATTTCCCAAGCAGGCATGGTCTGTGCCTGAACGGATTTGATTGTGGCGGCAATATATTTTTCAAGGTTATAACACGGTGTAATAACCGAAATAATAGGCGCGGATGTCTCGTTTTTAGCCATGCAAAACCATAACAATATTCTTGCTATGGTGTAAATCTGATTTATCCTCAAAGGGTCATGAAATATGCCGTTTCGATCATCATTCCTGTATTCAATGCTCAAGATTATATCGGGCAGGCATTGAAATCGGTGACGCGACAGACATTAAAAAATATTCAGATTATATGTGTTGATGATTGTTCAACGGACGGCTCTTTATCAATCATTAAAAAGTTTCAGGATAAAGACAGCCGCATTACTTATTGCAAAATGGATAAAAATTCGGGTTCAGGGCCGTGCCGTAATATGGGTATTAAAAAAGCCGAGGGCGATTATATCGGATTTTTGGATGCGGATGATGTCTTGTACAATCGCGGATCGCTTGAACAATTATACAATGCGGCGATAAATAATAAGGCCCTGGTTGTCGGTGGAAATCTTTTGCGATTTGATAATGATGCTCCCGGTAAAGCCAGAGATTGGCGGAAATCGGTTATAACCGAGGATCGGTTTTACGATTATAACGAATATCAATATTCTTGCGGCTATTCCCGTTTTATTTATAAGCGGGATTTTATTGTCGAGAATAATTTCGAGTTCCCGCCCTTTAGGCGCTATCAAGATCCGGTCTGGTTTGTGAAGGTCATGGTTGTTGCAAATCAATATTATGGTGTTGCAGTCGATCATTATTATTATCGCAATCATCACAAGTTTGTCTCTATGACGCCGGATACGGCCAAAGATGTTTTCAAAGGGCAGGCACAAATTCTTAGGATTTTTGAGGATCATGACTTGCGCGATCATTACAGGCGTGAACGTCGGGAGAGGGACTATTACCTGTATAAATTATTCTACGCAAACATTTTCCACCCCCAAAGATGGGATCAATCCATTGATTTGGTGAAAAAATATTACTCAAAGGATTATGATTTTTATTACGGACCAAGGCATTTTTTCGGTGTTATAAAATATGGTCTTATCCTTTTAAAAAATTCCTTTCGTACCTTAAAATATAAAATTCCATCCTTGGCCAATTACTCAAAAAATGAAAAAAGAATGCATATTGTTATCGCAAGACCGAGCGGTGGAGCGAAAAAAACGTCCAGTTTTATTGCTGAAGCAGCCGCCAATTCAGGCATAGATGTTGAAATTAAAATGTTTTTTGATCAATCATTGCCAAAATTACAACAGACATTTTACGGGTTTGGCGCGATGGTTGATTGGTTTATCAGGCAGGCACCTCAAAAGATATTTGTGATCGGCATGCCAATGGCAACGATTATAATTCTTTTGAAAATAATCATGTTTTGGCGGACAGTTGATGTAACGGTTTTATGTGATACGCATATCAGCGGACATTTAAAATTCAGGAAGCAAAACAAAAATTCTTTAATTTTTCAGGTTGTCTCTAGTGTGACTCACAATTCATTTTTTTACAGGCAGGTTTTGCGTCATGCGCGGCATATCATTACACTTAATCATTCCATGGCCGATGATGTGATTATGAGTTATGGAGCAGATCGCGAGAAGGTCCATATTATTCCTTCATTCGCGGATCAAACATTTTTTGATGCACCCTTAAATGAAAATCTAAATAACCAAAACATTATTTTTGTCGGACGTCTTTCACAAGAAAAGAACCTGACGGATATACTTGAGGCGTTTACGATTGTTAAGCAGATATATCCGAAACTCTGCCTTACGATTGTGGGTGATGGTGCAGAGCGAGCGAGATTAGAGAGGAAGGCTAGAGAATTTTCCATTCACGATCAGATTGATTTTATCGGTGAAACAGATGATGTATCCCATT
>CAJXOI010000118.1 GCA_913057885.1 uncultured Micavibrio sp. | reverse complement strand
AACGGATACGTTTTACGATGCAGGGATTCACCTGAACCAGGACCTAAATCAATGACTGAAGATTCATCTGTCGATAAAAGAGCAGATATAAATTCAGCAACATTTGGTAAAACAATGTTTTCTGCTTCAAATTGATAATAGGCAGGGGAGTGGGTAATAACACGATTCCACAAAGCGGCCCCGTTTACCGGATCGCCATGATATAATGGCTCACTATAATGATAATGCGCCAGATGACCTGATTTCTTATTTTCAAGTAACAGGGTTAAATCCTCAATAAAGCCTATATCTTGAAGAGGTATAAATTCATGAGGGATTAAAACGGGAAGGTTGGGATTTACCATCATGCGTCACCAGCCTTCGGAATGATCAAAGCATCTTTCCAGTTACTATAAAAAATATTGCGCTGCGCTTTTGTCAGTTCTTCTTCACCGATCAGGTAAACAGAAACGTCCTTATGTTCATTAAACAGTATCATCGCCATATGGTCGCCAAAGATGTAAAATGGAACATTGGTAAAGGATTTTTCAGGTATCCACTTGTATTCAGCATAATCAGATGCGGCGAAATTATAGTCGCCTTCTTTAATAAGAACTTTAAAGGATAAATTTTCGACTTTTGTGATGCGATCTACATATTCATCCAATTCTTCACCCAACCAAAAATCGAATAAAGCTTCATTGACGTTACTGACTAAAAATTGTCCGCCGTCTTGCTCCGCGATTCTTAACACATACTTATAGAAGTCGAGAAAACCGTCACGGCCCTTAAATATTTTAATTTCACCTTTTTTTCTTTGAACGCCATCGTTTTGGGTAAATTCAATTCCGTTTAATTCATAAAAAGATTGGATTTCCTGGATACGGGAGCCTGATGGATCTGTCTGGCCGCTTTCAATCTTTGATAATGTATTGGCTGCAATGCCGATTTGCTCGGCAACTTGACCTTGTGAGTAATCTAAAATGGCTCTGGCGGCGCGCATTTGCGTCGGTGAAATCATAAAAAATCCTTTTATAATGAATTTATAAATAAGTGTATCATATAAAAAATTCCTTTAAAAGGATAAAATTTAATTATATCAACCATTCATTAAGACATTATGTTTATATTTCTCTTCATGGGGATATTTTGTCCCTTTAAATTTAAACCACAACGTCAGTAAATGAAAAGGGAAGAACAATGCTTAAAACGAAACAAAGAGGAAAGACTAATAGCTTTCAAAATATCATCGCCAAGGTGATGAAACAAAGCAGTAATACAAATATCCATGGCGATATGAGTTTTGCCGAAATGCAGGCGAAGCGTGATGAAATTTTGGACAATTTGTATAATACAATATTGCCTGTATCCAATCATGCCCAATCTCAACAGATCGTCGATATTATGAAATTGGGCCTTCGCGGAAACGAATTTGTCGATGCAATGCCGATCATGGCTCTTGGTGATGTGATGGCTTATATGCGCCAACAGGTTCGCCAAGCCATCAAACAAGTGCGTTCCTATGACACGGTTGAGACTGTCATTGAATTGGATCAGGCGCGTGCCTATCAGCATTATGAAGATATGGTTGCCGTGTATTTTATGGTTAATAAGGCCTATTACACTTTATATAAACGTTTTATGGTCGAAGCCAACAAGCCTCAAATGAGGTGGAATGCTTAAGGGGAGGTTATGGTGATGACACAATTACAGGAAAATGAATTTAAACGCTCGCTGGGCTTGCGGATTATGGTTCAACGTCAAAAGATGCACATGTCACAAAAAGATTTGGGTGCACGTATCGGCGTATCGGGCCAGCAAATGCAAAAATATGAAAACGGCATTAACAGTATGTCACCGCACAGGCTGGCCTTGTGTGCCGAAATTCTGGGTAAACCCGTCGGTTATTTCTATGGTGATGGCGAGGATGGCTCTGTACCGACCAGCTCGAATATTTTGAGGATTGCTGCCGAGATTGATCAACTGCCGGAGGAGGGAATGGATGTCATTTTAAACATGATGCAAAACCTGACCCGCGTTGCAGAACTCTGCCAAGAAGTAGAGCGACGGCAAAAAGTAGCCTGACATGATCTTACATATTTCTCCCGATAGCCCGCAGATTAAAATTACGGGCTATTTTTATATTTACTTCAGGGATTACACAATCCAGGTTATCACACTTTATGCAATGAACATTTACCGCAATGTAAATTATCACTCAGCAAGAGAAGTTTTATCGTCTGACTTCACACACCGCCATTCAGTCCACCCATTCATCACTTTCAGAGAATATATGCGCGTAAGCGCCGCAATCCGCGGGCTTTTGAATAACCATTTGTATGGTCTTCTCGGAGAGAATTAAGATTTCATATGAAAATAGGCCAAATTCTCTTACGCGATTTTCGCGAGGAGTCGTCATGCTAAATTCCCTGTTAAACAGGGAATTATCAGGGAATTTTCTATTTTTAAAGCGCGTCGGGCGCTTGATTTTGTCTTGAAATGCTGGCTAAGACTTGATCTTGTGGATTGATATAAAAAAATAACAGGGAAAAAACAGGGTTTTTATTATTGCCCCATAAGGTGCTCAAAACTTTCGTCGATGCATTTGTAAACATAGGTCATACCACCTAAAGTAGTTTTTTCCCACTTAAGGCCTTTTAGTCCTGGTTTTAACATAACGCGATGCCATAGGCCGTCATCACGCCCGCCTACATTCGTTAATTTTGATGTTAAAGAACGAACATATCTGTTTTCTTCCTCGCTTATCCATACCAATGCTCGCAGAGCATTGATTTGCTGTTAGTTCGCTTAATGCATCTTCTAAAGGATGTTGTTTATAGGGCTTGGTCTGATTTTTATAGTTATCTCTGCTGCGTTACCGCAAAAATTGATTAAAAAGGATTAATCTACATATATTGAGATTTTATAGCCTTAAAGCTTAATAATATAGTTGTGTTACCCGCGCCCCATGGGTTTGAATAACACCATTAGCAGGGGCAGTAAAATCAAATTCACAATTAAGGCCATCAGCATGGCAAATCCAATCAAAAGTCCAAAATAAATGGTTGGTACAAAATTGGATGTTGCCAGAATAACAAACCCCACAATGACAATCACACCAGTGTAATAGACAGCGCGTCCAATTGTTGTGTGAGAGCGTTCGACAGCCATCAAATAATCACCATGCGCCCTATACTCTTTCATCATGCGATGAACATAGTGAATAGTGTTATCATCCGATGCGCCAAAGGCAATGGCAGCAATGGTAATCGTCATTATATCCAATGGAATGCCTGCCCATCCCATAATGCCGAGGACTAGCAGTGTTACGCTGATATTCGGGATAATCGCCACGGCTGCGACTTTGATATTACGGAATAAAAGGATAAAGACCGCAAAAATGGTTATGAATACAACCCACACGGTAAAGATTTGTGATTGAAATAAGGATTGCAGGACATTGTTGTAAAGGACGAGCATTCCTGTAGCTGGCACTTGATAGTCAGTAAGCCCTAAGGTGTCGGTCAAATGTGTGTGAATCGTGTTCAAAAGGTCTTCGCGGTCTAAACCACCAACGGACTCAAAAACTCGAACACTAAACCGCAATTGATTACCATCATCGGAAATATAGGGGCTGAAGAGTAAATTTTTAAGATTATCTGGTGCCTTACTGTGTAAAACACTTAAATAAAATCTATCAATAGGTTGACTAGTGTCAATGCCATTGAGCAATTCAATCGTTGTGTACAATGACAATACTTTCCCCGTTTCATCCAAAGATGATAAATATTCATGAATATCGTATATGGTCTGAAATGCGGTGTCACTTAACCAATATCCATCCTGAAACGACGGCAGATCATAGGGAGATGCCCACCCTCATCAATTAATAATTGTCTTTCATTATTTTGAAATTCTATAAAATCCTGTGGCGCATCAATGACGATATCAAGGGGCGTTGTCCCGCCCAGTTTTTGGTCAATGACCAACATGCCTTGATAAACGTCCGTATCTTTCTTGTAATAATCAATAAATCGATTTTGCACGTTGAGAAAGGTTGTTCCGATAAGGCTGAGGATTGCAATACCAAAAAATCCAATAACTATTGTTCGGCTGTGATTACGGATAAATTGAGAGAAATACAGTGTGATTTTATTGGTAAAATCCTCTTGGGTTTTAAGTCTTTCGGGAGTGAGGAGTGACATCGCCGCCGGAAAAAATGTAAACGAAATGATAAATGAAATGATAAGGCCAACTGCCATCATCCATCCAAAATCAATAATTGGCCTCATGTCGCTTATAACGAGGGAGGCAAAGGCGACAATCGTTGTAGAAACCATATAGGCGCAAGGGAGG
>CAJXOI010000117.1 GCA_913057885.1 uncultured Micavibrio sp. | reverse complement strand
ATCTGTTATTTCTATTAAAGGTATTTTATCTTTTTTTAAAACTCCATCTTCTTCTAATTTATTTACTTGTTCTGTATCTAAAACTTCATGTTCTGGTATTAAACTATGAACTCTTTCTTCTTTTATTCTTCTCTGTCTTCTAGTTTTGCTGCTACTCCAGCCATAGTTAGTTTCTCTCTTTCGAAATAAGTACGTTATCCGCATGAACTTTACACGGGTTGCCCCAGCCTGTGGATAACAGGTGTCGTTGTAACGTGATAAACCAAGGAATGCAAGGAATAATCGGTAATAAACTGTGAGTAGAGGCCTTGGTGGTTCCCGTGGTCACAATTGTCATCACTAAGTTATTGATTTTAAACGATGTAACCACAAGAACCACATTTTTTAAAGCAATAACGAGCATGTTGATCACACCCGTCAATATAGGAATAAATTCATAGTTTGTCAAGAACTGCCTGATAGGCCTGATCCCCATCCATCGCCGATGTATCAATGGTAATAGCGCCATCTGCAGGTCTCAACGGGGCGGTGGTGCGGGCAAAATCCCGTTCATCTCGTTGTTTCATATCTGCCAAGATTAAATCATAATCCACAGAGGGATCAGCTTGTTTTAACTCTTCGAAGCGTCGCTTTGCGCGGGTTTTAACATCCGCGGTGATAAAAAATTTATGTGGGGCGTCGGGGCAAATGACCGTGCCACAATCACGCCCGTCCAAAACAACCCCACAACCATAGGGCGGATGGAGCGCCAAATGACGTTGCAAATCCAATATGGCCGACCGCACCACGGGGAATGCACCCGAACGGGAGGCCATTTGCCCAATATGGTCGGATTTCAACTCTGGATTATCCATCATCGATAAATCAAAATTTTCTGCCAAATCTTGAGCCAATTTCGCCACAGCATCAGGGTTATCTTCGGGCGTTAATCCCTTTTGATATGCCTGCAATCCGATCAAGCGATATATTTTCCCGGTGTCCCGATAGCAATAATTAAGGTGATCAGCCAGTCGACGCGCCAAAGTCCCCTTACCGCTAGCCGCCGGACCATCAATTGTGATGATATTTTGTTTCATGCGTAATATTTAGCGAAATTCCCTCCATAAACAAAGAGAAATGAGGCGAAAATTGAATAATTTCGAGAACCGAAACAGGGTATATAAAAATACATGAGTATCGAAAGCGCACAAATTACTTAATTTGCAGGCCATTTATCGATGTTTATTGTTTATTTATCAAAATAGTCGAGGGACCCATTATAGTCTTTCACAAATTTGCGGAATTTTGAGTCAGGAAGCGGCGCCGCATAGCGGAATCCCTGAACCATATCGCATCCTTCATCAATCAGGATTTGCTCTTCTTCTTTGCGCTCTACCCCCTCGGCAACAACCTTCAGCCCCATTGTTTTACAAAGTGCCAATATTGTTTTTGTCAAAACAAGATTATCATGTTGTTCATCTAAATGGCGTACAAAGGCCCGGTCAATCTTCAATTTATCCATCGGGAATCTCTGCAAATATGACAAAGATGAATATCCCGTTCCAAAATCATCAATCGCAATAGGCACGCCTAATGATTGGATGTCTTTTAACATTTTGATGGAATGGTCCGTATCTTCCATAAAGACGGATTCCGTGACCTCAACCTCAAGTTGGCTGGGCTGGATACCTGTTTCATCCATTGTCTTTTTGATTTTCTCGACGACATCTTTCTCCATGAATTGATGGCCTGAAAAGTTGACGGCCACAGACATAGCGCCCAGGCCATCTGCTTCCCACGCTTTGGCGGTTTCGCAAGCCTTTTGAAAAAACAAATCTCCAATGGGTAAAATCAACCCCGATTGCTCCGCCACAGGAATAAAATCGACAGGAGACACAAAATATCCACCAGTGCCTGTTTCCGCCTGCTTCCACCATCTGATCAACGCCTCACATCCTGTGATTTTACCTGTTTTGAGATCAATTTGTGGTTGATAATACAGCTCAAGATCTTCTTTTTCCAAGGCCACACGAAGGTCACGCAGAATTTGGAATCGTTTTTGAATTGCCTCGGTATAGGTTCCGTCATAACGTTTGGCCTGATCGCGCCCATCCTGTTTTGCGCGGTTCAAGGCGGTATCCGCACATTTCAAAACATCTTCGGGCATTTCCGCATCTTCGGGTGAAACCGCGATACCGATTGAACACCGGATTTGGAAATTTTCATCCATAATATTGATGGCACGGGTGCGAAAGGCCTCGATAATATCATGGGCACGCTGTTCCGCCTCCTCGACATTGTCGTTGAGAGGGAGCATCACTGAAAATTCATCCTCTCCCGATCTTGCAACAACGGCATTATCGGGTACCGTTTCTCCCAACCGCCGGGCAAAGGCCTTTAAAACCTCGTCCCCAATTGCATGACCCATCGTATCGTTAATATCTTTGAAATGGTCAATATCCATTGTTAAAACGGCATAGCGATCCACAAAGTGATCACCACTATCGGCCAATGTTTCACGCAATTTTTTAACAAAATTCGTTCTGTTTGGCAGGCCAGTCAACGTATCGTAATAGGCCAATCTGTTCACTTCGCTTTCGGCCATGGCCTTGACGCGTTTAATGCTTTCGGCATTATTTTGCATCAAGATATCCGCGGCCTCGATCGCGCGTCCAATTTCGGTGCTGTCATGCAAGTCTTTATCGGACGCAGGCGGATTTTCCGGGTCGCTGGCCGCGGCGGTTAGTCGCTTATAGAGATAAATTATGGGATCCAAAAACCAGCGCGATAGAGCGATAATCAAAACCAATGTCACAAAAGATGACAAGAGAAGAACAATAATAATCTCTAATTGCACGGCCTTCATCATTTCGCGGCCTATGCGCGAAGCATCAAGTTGTGCCACAACATAATGGGAGATGCCCAACTCCTCTGGTCTAAAAACAACCTCGTAAAGACCGTTACTGGAGTCATAAAAGCTTTGTGTGGCTTCGGCATTGCCAGGGCTAAGCTTGACGGAAATTGTCCGCCCGTCACTGCCCACCATTTCGCGCCTTACATTGTAATAAGATAAGCCCGTGAGCGGTGTTGTTAGTATAATACGTGACGCCTCGCGGTCTTCAAGCGGTTTGCGCGTTTGGTCAAAAGACGCATCCGCCATAATAGGAATGAGCGAATATAGTGCCATTTCGCGCAAGTCAAACAAACGGTCACGTTGAAATTGCGATAAGGACATGGCGGAAAACATAGAATTCACGCCCAAAATAACGATAAACAAAGCCGCAGCAATACGCCAGACAAGCTTGCTGTTCCAAATATTATTCAGTGATGATTGTGGCCCCACCATTTAAACGTATCTGTCCTTCTTCCCTCATAATCTTGAACCATTTATATTAAAAAAGAAATAACAGAAGGTGAAGATTTTCTTAATAATCAACCCTGATCAGAGAAAGCCCCTCTGCAGGTGCCGTCATCCCGGCCTTAGTGCGGTCTTTGGCTTCAAGGATCATTTTCACATCATCAGGATTTATTTTTCGCTTACCGACATCTTTCAATGTTCCGACAATATTACGGCACTGATGATGCAAAAAGCTTAATCCCTCAAGCTCAAATATAATTTCTCGCCCGCCGTAATTGTCATATGGTTTTTCAGATATTTCCAATCGATCCAATGTTTTCATTGGTGATTTCGCCTGGCACTGCGCATCGCGAAAAGATGTAAAATCGTGATGCCCCAAAAGATGCTTTCCACCTTCACGCATTGTCTCAATATCCAAATCATATTTATAGTGCCAGACATGGCGACTATCATGGATGGGCGGGGCGGATCGTGTGACCATGCGATAGCGATACAATTTGTTTCTGGCATCAAATCGCGCATGGAATTCTGAATCCACCTCTTCCGCCGTGATAATCGCAATGGGTTCGGGGCGTAAATGGGCATTGATAGCCTTGGCCAAATCAAACCCTGTTAATGCACGATCACCATAATCCAGATCAAAATGCGCCACCTGACCATGCGCGTGAACGCCCGCGTCCGTCCGACCCGCGGCGGTGATTTGAATGTCTTGCCCGCAAAATTTTGTGATCGCCGTTTCAATTGATTCCTGAATGGATGGAATACCCTCGGGTTGGCGTTGCCACCCTGCATAGCCCGTGCCGTTATATTCAATCGTGATTTTCCAGCGTTTGACGCTCACGCCAAATACCCCCCGTTTTTGGCGGATTGATAATCCATCGGCTTTTTGCCTTCGGGTTGGACAAGGTCGAGCACCAGCGCGCCGCCTTCAAGATGCGCCTTTAAAATTTTGACGCGACCCTTTAAACCATGGACATACGTGCCCGGCCAGGGATTAAGGGCGCGGATTTGGCGATCAAT
>CAJXOI010000116.1 GCA_913057885.1 uncultured Micavibrio sp. | reverse complement strand
ACGCCATTGCCAACAGCATGTCTGCGGGTGGCG
This sequence comes from uncultured Micavibrio sp., assembly GCA_913057885.1. Taxonomy (GTDB): domain Bacteria; phylum Pseudomonadota; class Alphaproteobacteria; order Micavibrionales; family UBA1664; genus UBA1664. The sequence continues at coordinate 4,330 of CAJXOI010000116.1, read as the reverse complement.
ATCACGGGTTTTTCATGACGGGTTTAACCATTTTTGTGCTTGCCTGTTTTGTTGGGTATTACGTTGTGTGGAAGGTGACGCCCGCACTTCACTCGCCCTTGATGGGGATTACCAATGCCATTTCATCTGTCATTATTGTTGGCGCGATTTTGGCGGCGGGACCACAAGATGGCGGTATGGCAAAATTACTTGGGTTTTTGGCCATTACATTGGCCTCGGTTAATATTTTCGGCGGGTTTATTATCACGCGCCGAATGCTTTCAATGTTTAAGAAAAAGGACGCGTAAGGGATAAGCCATGGATACATTTACTTCACTTTCATATTTGGTTTCTGCGGTTTGTTTTATTATGGCGTTGCGCGGGCTTTCTTCCCCCGAAACGGCGCGACAGGGCGTTGTGTTTGGGATGGCCGGTATGGCGTTGGCCATTGTCACGACGTTGATGTCCGACACGGTTGAAGGCATCATGTTGCCATTATTCGGGATTGCTATCGGTGGGGTTATCGGCGCAACGATTGCCAAAAAAATTGATATGCGTGACCTGCCGCAATTGATGGCGGGGTTTCACTCTTTGGTTGGGTTGGCCGCGGTTTTTGTGGCCATGGCGGCATTTTTCAACCCTGAAGCATACGGCATTGGAACGGTTGGCAATATCAAGGTTGGGTCTTTGATCGAAATGGGCCTAGGTGCGGCGATTGGTGCCATTACATTCACAGGGTCGATTATTGCCTTTGGGAAATTACAGGGCATGATTTCAGGAAAACCCGTGGTGTTTAACGGACAACACAAATTGAACGCGGCCTTAGGTGCGGCGATGTTATTGTTGATCTTTATCTTTTGCGGGACGCAATCAACATTTGTTTTGTTGCTATTGATCGCAGTTGCTTTAGCACTAGGTATTTTGTTAATTATCCCCATTGGTGGCGCAGATATGCCTGTGATTGTGTCGATGCTCAATTCCTATTCTGGATGGGCCGCGGCGGGGATTGGCTTTACCCTTGAAAACACACTTTTGATTATTACGGGTGCGCTTGTTGGGGCGTCAGGTGCGATCCTGTCTTATATTATGTGTAAGGGGATGAATCGTAGTTTCATGAATGTAATTCTTGGTGGTTTTGGCAGTGACGAAGCGGGGGCAAACCCTGCGGATGCTGCGGGGGATCGCCCTGTGAAAATCGGGTCGGCGGATGATGCCGGCTTTATCATGAAAAATGCATCAAGCGTCATTATCATACCGGGATACGGTATGGCGGTGGCACAGGCGCAACACGCCGTACGTGAAATGGCGGATATTCTCAAGGCCGAGGGGATTACCGTGCGTTATGCCATTCATCCTGTGGCTGGGCGGATGCCAGGGCATATGAATGTGCTGTTGGCCGAGGCGAACGTGCCGTATGATGAGGTGTTGGAGTTAGAAGACATCAATCGCGATTTCTCTCAAACCGATGTGGCTTTTGTGATTGGGGCAAATGATATCACCAACCCTGCGGCAAAAACCGACCCGCAATCACCAATTTTCGGGATGCCCGTATTGGATGTTGAAAAGGCCAAAACGGTGTTGTTTGTCAAACGGTCATTGGGGACGGGCTATGCCGGTGTGGACAATCCATTATTCTTTAACGAAAACACAATGATGTTATTGGGTGATGCCAAACAAATGGCCGAAAACATTATCAAGGCTATGGAGTAGGGTTCTCTCTGAATAACGGCGAGCTTAAGACGGGCGAGACGATGCCCTTATCGCAATAAAGCCGCACGTCCGCCGCGATATTTGATGCGTCCAGAGATGGATTGATATCAGACGTTGTAAAAACAATGCCGGCATCTTGGTAAAATGTTATGCGTCCCTCTAATCCGTTATAGATTGCTGCACGATGACTTTCGTGGGCGCAACCAATAGCGACCAAATCGCCATCAGAGTTACGCAGGTGACTCTCATAAGATTGGGGCATTATTGGTCCTGCGTATTCCCCGTTATATATGTTTAAGACTAATTCTTCTATGAAGTGCGCTGCCTCATCCAATTCGAGTTGGACATTATTGTCAGCGAACGCTGTGGGTGCTGCTAACAATGAAAACGCTGCGGCGCAGCTAGTCATTCTAAAATGTGAGGGCATTTTACTTTTCCTAAAAATTCTGTTGCGTTTCATAAGCTATGCTTAATTTTTCGGCGAGGCAAGTTTTTATGTGGGTTATAGGCTTCGCCCGCCATAACTTCCCACAAGTCACGGATTTTTAGTGATTTCAAGGTTTCATGCATACGTGGAAATTCCTGAGTAGGAAATGATGTCAGGACAGACGGTTCCAAAAGTCTCTCCAGGTAATCAAAAACAGGCTCCAAAGCTCGATAGGTCTTGCGGATATGATCCTCGTCAATAGTGAGGGGTAATCGTATGGTGCTAGAGATAGGTGATGGCGCAAACAGATCGTTATCATCATCCTGTTCAGGTGTGATGGGTGTTAGTTTTGCAATATAATCCATTTCAAAATGTCCTTCGCGGCAAATTTCAAAGGCTGTTTTTGGATGGGGGGATGCATGGGCAATATCACACACCATCACTTGACGAAGTCGTTCTTTTTTCCATTTTTGATCAGTAAACCTAGCTTTCACTGATTGGACGTACATTTCCTCTGTGAGAGGAAGGGCACGAAAATCCACCATGTAATAAAAAAGGTTTTCCATGGGAACGGCCATGACTTCGGCGTACTCATTCCCGTTGGTCCAAAATTGAAATTTTGTGGAATCAACGCCCAACATCTTATATGCCATGGCCAAGAGAGCATGGCATACATCATGATGATAACGCGGAGCAGCCTCTCCTTTTTCAACGACGCCTAAAGTAACATATTTGTGCGTGAATTCAGGGCGGAAATTGCGCGTTGCGATGTGATGATTAACAAATTCAGCCATCGTCCAGTCATGATAAAGCGCGCGGTTCACTTCGGCGTGGGCGTATCGCGCGCTTTGGCAAAATGGAGCTCTGGCAACTTCGACTTGCATTATTTTCGAATACCATTATGTCTATGTAAAGATCAAGAAAAAAACATGCCGTGACGCATCATTGCAGACGGGATAATATGATTGACATGAATAACGACATCCAAGAAATGCTGACAGAGCCTGATAATTGGCAATGGGGCGAATTTCAAAACAGGAATAACCAACATATTCGCTATGGGTGGAATTGTCCGCCAAATGCCAAGGCCCTGATTGTTTTTGCCGAGGGGCGCACCGAAGTCATAGAGGAATATTTTGAAAATATCCGCTATTTCAACGAGAGAGGATATGCATGCGCGATTATGGATTGGCAGGGTCAGGGTTTGTCTTATCGTTTGACGGGCGATAACTCCCGCCATCATTCAATAGGATTTGAGCAGGACATATCCGATTTCGATGAGTTTATGGCCTGCCTCGCCACAATTGACGGGTTTAAGGCTTTGCCCAAAGTGTTGGTTGCTCATTCAATGGGGGCGAATATCACGTTGCGCTATCTGGCTGACCATCAAGACATTTTTAAATGTGGTGTGATGGTGGCGCCGATGTTGGGGCTTAATCCTAAACGCACCATCAAATTATTCGGGAAAATGTTATTGAACATGGCCGCCAAGCTCAATTGGCACTCCAAATATGCCCTTGGACAGACGGCATGGAACGAGAAAATCGCGCACGTAGCGAAATTCAAAGTGTCCTCATGTCCAATGCGCCGAGACTTGCAACCGTACTTATTTAAGACAAAACCAGAATTGCAAAGCGGTGGCGTGACATGGGGATGGTTGGCAGAGGCCTTAAAATCGATTGCTACTCTTCACGATGCCGAAACATGCGAACGCATAAAAACACCGCTTTATTTTGCCATCGCTCAAAATGATATTGTGGTTGATAATGCGGGCACGATAAAAACCATTTCTCTATTGCCCAACGCCACTCAAAAAATATACGAAAAGGCCGAGCATCAAATTCATCGCGAACAAGATGCAATACGATTGCCGTTGCTCAGTGAAATGAAAAAGTTTATTGAAAAAAGCTTGAGATTTTCATAATTCATAAATACTGTATTGGTATGGTGATGCCGTTACAGAAACAACAGCAAAAATTGATGAATCGGTCCGACCCGTTTGTTGATGATCTTCATCGTCTTTTTTTTGATGAATTCGACGAGAATCACTGGCATGTATTCTGGAATGAAATGTTAAAACCACCCGCCAATTGGGAGGAGGGGGATTATCACACCCGAGATGGCACGCGATTGCGATATGTGTTTTCATCATGTGCCAATCCAAAGGGGCTGATTATGTTGCTGCAGGGGCGGGCACAGTCGGCACATGAATAT
>CAJXOI010000115.1 GCA_913057885.1 uncultured Micavibrio sp. | reverse complement strand
CCTTTACGGCCTTTTGAACGGGGTTTTGTCCGCCAATCACATCTTTCATAACATCGAGGGCATGGACACGCACTGCGGTTGGGTGGGTAGGTGTAATCTGTCCCTTTATGACGGCAATGGATTGAAGACCATTGATTGTGTTTGTATATGTAACGCAGGAATAATCCGCATTATCAATGGAAACAGCTTCGGTATTCATTTTTTGGATCAGGTTTTCTTGGGATAATCTGTAGGACACCAAATCGGCAATCGTCCCGATTTTTAACCCATGATGTTGGGCAAAGGCAATCAGGTCAGGCAGGCGCGCCATTTCCCCATCATCCTTCATAATCTCGCAAATCACGCCGGCGGGGCGCAGACCACATAAACGTGCCAAATCGACTGCGGCCTCTGTATGCCCTGTGCGCACCAATGTGCCACCGTCTTTCGCGGCTAAAGGAAAAATATGCCCCGGCATCACAATGTCTTCGGATGTGGATTGCGGGTCAATCGCCACTTGAATTGTTCGGGCACGGTCAGGGGCGGAAATGCCCGTGGTAACGCCGTCTTTCGCCTCTATCGATACTGTAAAGGCGGTTGAGAAGGCCTCGGTATTTCGCGCCGCCATGGGGGGCAAGCCAAGCCGGTTAATACTGTCTTGATCCATTGCCAAACATATTAAACCACGCCCGTGTGTCGCCATAAAATTGATATGATCAGGGGTCACAAATTGAGCAGGGATAATGAGGTCCCCTTCATTTTCGCGGTCTTCGTCATCGACCAAAATGACCATCCGCCCATTACGAATATCGCTCAGAATGTCTTCTGTTCTTGATATAAAGGTTAAATCATCTTCTGTACGTGTTTGTGGGGAAGTTATCATGCCGCATACTCCATCAAGCGCGCGGCGTATCGGGCCATAAGGTCGATTTCAATATTAAGTTTGTCACCAACTTTATTTTGCCCCAATGTCGTAACATTCCAAGTATGGGGAATGATATTCACACCAAACTGGTTGCCATTCACTTCGTTAACAGTCAGGGAAATGCCATCCAATGCGACTGAACCTTTCGGGGCAATAAATTTCGCTAAATCATCTGGAGCTTCGATCACAAGTCGATGAGAGTCCCCCTCTGGTGTTATGGACACAATATTTGCAACCCCGTCCACATGGCCTGAAACGATATGCCCACCCAATTCATCCCCAACCTTTAATGATGGCTCAAGGTTAATTTTTGTACCGTCTTTCCATTGCCCTAGCGAGGTTTTCGAAAGCGTTTCAGCAGAAACATCAACGACAAATTGATTGTCATTTTTCTCAACGACGGTGAGGCAACATCCTGCATGACAGATGGATGCGCCGATCGGGATATGCGTCAAATCCATATCGGTTTCAATTGTGAATCGTGCGTCACCGCGTGTTTCATCAACGGCAACAACAGTGCCCATGGTTTTGATAATACCTGTAAACATTAGGATACCTTTTGTATTTTTTGAAGGTCACCGACAAATTCGTTAAAATCGGACACTTCGCGGAAGTCTTTATAGACAGAGGCATAGCGGATATAAGCAACCTGATCCGTTTCGGCAAAAGCCTGCATGACAAGCTCACCAATCTGTTTTGTGGTGATTTCTGTATCGCCCACGGCTTCAAGCTGCCTGACAATACCATTCACCATATTTTCAAGTTTTGCCGCATCAATTGGACGTTTGCGAAGAGGGGTCTTCATGGATTTATAGAGCTTTTCCCGATCAAAAAGTTCTTTTTCACCGCTGTTTTTAATAACAATTAATTCGCGCAATTGTATCCGCTCGAACGTTGTGAACCGCCCGCCGCATTCAGCACAAGACCTGCGACGACGAATGGCGTTGCCTTCCTCGGCTTGGCGGGAGTCTTTAACCTGTGTGTCGCTAGCGTTACAAAAAGGGCATTGCATTTTTTATATCTAGCAGGGAAAAGCGGCAAAACCAAGAAATTTTTAGTGGGTGAAGGCACGTGGACGCGGGGTGGGTGTTGAAAATAATGTGCATTGGTCAATGATTTGTTTAACGTCAATATCGTTGTCAAATGCAATTAGGCAACCCAAATCATTTTTATCATCAATGAGAATGGCAGTTATGGGTGTATCATGGCTTTCTAGAGCGCGTTCTAAAGCAGTTTGAAAAAAGGGTTTGTTGTCCAAATAATGTTTAAGAGAAAAGCTGCCGATTAAACTATCGCGACGCGCTTGCATGCCGGGAAGATCATCAAAATCAGGGTAATAACCATCGATGATGATTAAGGTTGCAGGGGCAACATGATCGTCATGGGCGAAACCAATATTGCATAATTGCGGTAAAACTCTCTCTGCTGCGTTTTTAAAACGTCCAATCATGAAACCTGCTCCCTTTTTTTCAGAAGCAGGTTACAACAGAGGTTGCGTTTATGTCAATTTATTTATAAATCGGGAAACGTTCGCAAAGGTCTCTCACCTGTGCTTTGACTTTGGCTTCGACGTCTTGGTTTCCGTCTTCACCGTTTTCGACTAAACCGTCCAAAACTTCGAGGATCATATTGCCGATTTGAACCCATTCGTCTCTCATAAATCCACGTGTTGTTCCCGCCGGTGTTCCCAAACGAATACCTGATGTCACAAACGGTTTTTCGGGGTCATTTGGTACGGAGTTTTTGTTACAGGTAATGCCTGCATGCTCCAACGCCAAATCTGCGGCTTTGCCTGTCAAACCCTTGGGGCGCAGATCAACCAAGATCATGTGGCAATCTGTCCCACCAGAGACCAGATCAAGTCCACCAGCCTTTAATGTTTCACCAAGTGTGCGACAATTATCAATCACGGCGCGTTGATAGTCTTTGAAATCGGGTTTTAAAGCTTCGCCATAGGCCACGGCCTTGGCGGCGATGACATGCTCCAACGGGCCACCTTGAAGGCCGGGGAACACGGCGGTATTAAGCTTTTTACCCAATTCCTCGTCGTTTGAGAGGATCATTCCGCCACGTGGCCCACGCAATGTTTTATGCGTTGTTGTTGTGCACACATGCGCATGGGGTAGGGGAGATGGATACACACCCGCCGCAATCAATCCTGAATAATGTGCCATATCGGCCATGAACCATGCGCCAACCTTATCGGCAATGGCACGGAAACGCTCCCAATCAATGACGCGGGTATAAGCGGATGCCCCCGCGATAATGAGTTTTGGTTTATGCTCAATCGCAAGGCGTTCAACCTCCTCATAGTCAATAAGGCCTGTTTCCATGTCCAAACCGTAATTGACGGCCTGGAAATATTTTCCGGATTGGTTCACGGAAAAACCGTGTGTCAAATGCCCACCCGCATCCAACGACATTCCCAAAATTGTGTCATTGGGTTCCAAGAGAGCCAGATAAACCGCCTGATTGGCATTGGCACCGGAGTGCGGTTGCACATTGGCAAAGGCACAATTGAAAAGCTTTTTTGCACGATCAATCGCCAATTGTTCCGTGACATCCACAAATTCGCATCCTTGGTAATAGCGTTTGTTAGGGTACCCCTCGGCATATTTATTGGTCATCACCGACCCTTGAGCGTCCAAAACGGCCTGTGATGCAATATTTTCTGATGCAATCAGTTCAATCTGATATTGCTGACGCTCTGCCTCTTTAGCGATGGCATCTGCGACTTCCGGGTCTGCGTGGCTTAGGGGCGCTGTCCAAAAATCGATTTCATTTTCGTTCATGATAATCTCTGCTGTGTTTGTCATTTTTAAAATCCTTTTCAATTACTGCTGTTCCTGCGTAGGCAGGAATCTTTTTCTCTTATTTCAAGATCCCTGCTTTCGCAGGGACGGCAATTCTGAGGAGGGGCGGATCACGTTCCATGGGCGCCCCCTGATAATTTATTCACACGACGTTCATGACGTCCACCTTCAAATTCGGTCGTTAAAAATGTCTCGACGCAGGCAACGGCTGTCTCTCTATCGATAATGCGCGCCCCCAAGGCAAGAATATTGGCATCGTTATGCTCTCTTGCCAATCGGGCCATATCCGCATTCGTGCATACGGCAGATCTGATGTATGGATCACGGTTGGCGGCGATTGATATGCCAATGCCCGTTCCACATATGGCAATGCCTCTATCGGCATCTTTCTTTTTGATTATTTCGGCAATTTTATAACCGTACTCAGGATAATCAACACTCTCGGTCGAGTGCGTTCCCAAATCAATCCATTCAATGTCTAAATTATCAAATGTGAATGTTTTAATCTCTTCCTTTAAATCATAACCACCATGGTCGGCGGCGATGGCTATCCTGATTGTATTGCTCATGCCTTTATATATAAACCGATTCCAATTGAAATCACAAAATTCTTATCGAATTATCCCCTTTTTCTTCAAAACATATTCCA
>CAJXOI010000114.1 GCA_913057885.1 uncultured Micavibrio sp. | reverse complement strand
GAGTGGTTATTGATGAATTCTTCCAGTGTTGTTTCAATCTCTTCAACGCTGTTTTCTTTTGTAAAGCGCCCTTGTTCTTGCATATTCTGACCAACCATCAGGCTGAACCCTGTTTTCGGGCCATGTTTTTGGAAAATATCAGTGAGCCCCTTTTCGTCTGCTAACGATGCTGCCGCAGCTTTTGTGTCATTATTGGTGAAATCAAAAATAACAACTTCAAGGCCACTATTGATTTTATCGTTGGTCAGAGCTTGCTCTAGTTTAGGCTCTAAAATTTTACAGCTTCCGCACCATTCAGCCGTAAATGTGACAAGCATGGGCTTTTGAGCTTGGGCTTCGGAGTCCATCGCCGTGGCTGGAACTGTAACAAGGCCGACAAGGGCGAAGGCCATAATAAAAAGAGATTTCAACATGTGATTATCCTTTACTGTTTACAATTTTCGAAAATAGTATCATGCGACAATGTGGCAAAATCAAGATTATTCCTGAAATGTTGCCCAATCGGCATACGCTCCGATGATATGGCGCTGTAACAGATGTTGACCATCCACAATAAATGTTTCAGGCAGGCGGAAAACACTGAATTTTCCTTCGGTCATAGATTTATCAGCATCATGGACAACAACCATGTTATCGGGAATATCCATGTCATGGCGCTCAAAAAACATATCGATATTTTCGGGTGAACGGTCGGTTGAAATTGCAATAATGGTAATGTCATGCGGGCGTGATTGTGCCAAATCAATCAATTCGGGAAATTCCACAACACATGGCGCACACCAAGATGCCCAAAAATGAATCAAGGTTGTTTTTCCCGAAAAATCATACAGGGTATACGTCTCGTCATCTAGTGTTTGAAAAGTGAAATTGGGCACGGCTTGTCCGGTTTCTAAAATAAAAAAATCACCGCGATCGCTTTTGAAAAACCGTTCAATCCCAAATGTGGCAATCAGGGCGACTGTAATAATGAGTGTGGCTAAGGAGAGGTTTTTTTTAACCATGCCTCACCTTGGGATAACGATAATATAAAACAGCCACAACAAGAATTTGAACGATAATAAAACTGCCCAATCCCCATGCAATGCCATCAATAAAGCCATAGCTGTGCAACCCAACGCCAAGCAGGTTTACACCAAACCATGTCAGGGCGACCGTTATATTGGTCAGGGCCAATGCGGCGGCAAAACCGCGCGGTTTAAAATGACCAGAAATCCGCCCATGCAGAACCCACGCCAACCATAATACGATCAACAAGGCACCATTTTCTTTCGGGTCCCATCCCCAGAACCTTCCCCAACTTTGATCCGCCCAAATACCACCCAATAATGTGCCAATGGATGTAAACAGCAGGGCCATGAGGGTGAGGGGCACCATCAATTTTTCCAACCATGGGTTATCAGCTGCCAAAACACCGTGCGCCACCATGGCGGCCATAATGCAAAACCCATAACCTATAATAATGACGGTGACATGGGTCGAGAGCCAAAAATTCGTGTTCAAAACGGCAATCAAAACATTCAGGCTGTCGCCGCCAACAAACCCGCGAGAGATAAAAAGAATAAAGGCGGCAGACATGGCGCAAATCATTAAAAATAAAGACTGATTTTTATTTTTGAAAACTGTGATGAGGCCCACCATCATAATAATCGCCGCACCAAAGAGGAGCGTTTCATATAATGTCCCCGTAGGAGGACGCGCCAAGATAACCGACCGTGTGATCAACGCCCCTAAATGCATGATGAACCCCCCTGTGATCAGGGTTATGGCGAAAAAATTCTGTTTCAATAAAAATAATGCGGTACCAAGGATATATAATCCAATCACCCATAACATCGGTTGGACCATCACGTAATAATGCTCTAGTTTCAGCAATATCGCATTGTCATGATGGGATTGCAGTATGTCCTTGACGGCGATCACATGGTCATTCCACCTTTGATAATCTTGTTCATTCCATGCTTGCGCCATCACCTTGATAGATTCGACGACGGGGCTGTCAATATCGGATTGAATGGCTTGCCACATAGAAATCATTGGTGTGGATGGGCTGTCATTCGGGATAATTTTAACCAGGGCGTTATCCATTCCACCTTCTTCGATTAAGGCACGCTGTGCGCGACCACCGCCGCCATCAATAAAGGGTTTATCATGCCCCTGCAGGGGCAAAACCGCGCTGAAGGATTGAATAATCTGATTGTAAATTGATACACCCTCATAGAGTTTTAGTAGGTCTTTTTGTGAGGCGGTCAGGGTGTCTGGAACTAATTTATCAAGTGTCACGAGCAAATCCTGATGCGGTTGCATCGCCGTCATCACCTCGTTCATGGTGTATCTGTTATCCTCACGTTCAGGTAAATCCAAAATACCATGGCGGGAAATTTCAAAAACGGGAACATTGATCCCTGATGACGGGTCAAATAGCGTATTGGCCATCCACGCGGTTGCCGTAATACCATTTAATTCTGTGTCACCCGCAATAATGTAAAACACAGCACGGGAAAAAGACTCCATTGTTTTTACCCGTCCATCATGCAGGATAGGCCACGCTCCAAAACTCTCTAGATCAGGTTTGGTTGGTTCTTGTGCTTGAACGCTGCCAAAACATATAAAAAGACACAATAGGGTTAAAAGAATGGATCTCATAATTTTTTTCTACGGATCAATATATGTGTGATCAAACCAATCGCAAGGAGCACCCCACTGATATATGGGAAAATAAGACCTTTGTTCACAACCACAGATAAAATAGATATGGGCACACCATCGGCGCTGATCGCGGTGGAGTTCTGGTAAAAGGTATAGCCCTTGTAACGCAGCGGTTCATTCATTGAAATAATGGCAGGCCATGTGACATCCCCGTCAATAATGGTCACGCGGGATTCATATTCTTTTGGAATGGTTGACCCCGGATAAACATCGCGTTGAAAATTATTCAACTTTATTTCAAAGGGCAAATATTTGAAATCATCATCAGGTTCAGTCCCATCGGCAAAGGCCATGACTTGATCACGTGTTTGTCCCTCGCGCAAGGGGATAAAACCCTCTTTCATTGTCAGAGCGGTCAACAACCCGCCAATCAATAAAACAATGATCGATAGGTGAATAATGTGAATGCCGATTTTTGCTTTAGTCCAAGGACTAAGGAATATAAATTTGCAAATCAGATTGATCGTCATAATACCCAAAACTGTATAGCCACCCGGAAAAGGGATAAAGTTCAAGAAAAACACAAAAGACGAAAAATAAGTGGTCTGCGCCACATACAACCCAACATATTTTTGGGCAATGGTACCGATAAAAATTAAAGCCATTAAATAGGGAAGACACCAAAATAAAATATCAGGGCGGCCCAAACGCCGCCCCCATGTAATGAATTGACTTGATAATGATGCCCAAGACATTAGTTATTATCAATATCCTGCTTTATAGTTTCATAATTATTTGGTGCGCCTCGTACAAGTCGGATTTCTTGTCCTTTTGTCCTGTAGACCAATATTGGTGTCACATCAAAGCGGTGTTTTGTCATGACAGCGGTGTTTCTTATCGCGCCTTCGACATTGATATTGGCTGGAGCAATAATTGCAGACGTGTCCCCGGCGGAGAAATTTATTAATCTCTCCCCCGGATTGGCCGAGGCCAATAAAACCGCAGCTTTTCTTAGGGCTTCATCCGTAAAACCAACGGGAATAACACGCAAACGAATACCGCCTGGCACCAACTCTGGCTGAATGGCGTTGATCAAATCCTTGCAATGCGGACAATCAGGGTCGATCAAGGCAAATATATCATACGCACCTTCTGGATTAATGGTAAACCAATTTGCAGCCAATAAATCAGTAAACATCACTTCGGCGCGAGTTAGAGGACGGTTTGGGCGCTGAACACGATTTGATGTCGCTGCTGTCTCTTCAGTTGCTGTTTCAATATTTTGTGTCACCGGATCACCATCACCATCGTTTTTAATAGCACCGCCAGTGGCAGCATACATATCATCGCCAACACGGTCGTGCAGGTTTGATAATTGTGACAATGTAATCATGTTCCCTTCATCATTAAACAAAAGACCCATCACCATTGCGGTTCGTGATTCGTTTTCATAGAAAAATTCAGGTTTCCCTTGACGAACAAGCGCCCATCCATGCATCCCTTGAAATTCACCAAGGTAAAAAAGTTGCGATCCGCGCTCGACCATTCTTTCAAGAGATCGTGGTGGTTCTGGCTCATTAACATTAAAATTTTGGGCCAAGGCGGGCTGAGATCCCAACAAGAGTAAGGCGGTGAGGAAAATAGTTAGATAACGCATAAAAATTCCTTTTCGGTTTTCATTGAATTGCCACATTATTCTTATATAGTATAATGACGAAATCATGA
>CAJXOI010000113.1 GCA_913057885.1 uncultured Micavibrio sp. | reverse complement strand
TGCAATAATGGCGCCTGTATTTTCAATATCGTGGTCAGTAATGCCAAGATCAACCTCCATACGATTAGCATTCGGTATTTCGGGAACTTCAAATCTGTAAAGGTAATTATTCGCTAATAATTCATCCGAGAAAACACGACCATACGCGGCTAAATAACCGCCTTCAGGACCGGGTCTGGTTGTATATGCGGGAATACTGGTAATAGGTATAGACCATCCGCCATAGGCACTTTGGATATTACCGTCACAACATGTTGCACTGATGCTAACATCACTGATGATCCCCACAGAACGCTGACCACTTGTCGCGGCATTGAATAACCTGTTGTCTTCAACTCTTCTGTTAGATGCCCCAACATTATCAGTGACGGTAATCACTTCAAATGTATCGCCATATGCCGTTGTTGCAGAGGCGTAACGCACAAAGGCTCTCATGGATTGGCGATAAGAATTTACACCATCATATCCAGGAGGAATAAACGCGCCGGCTTGCAAGTCGGAAAGTGGAATTTCGATCGAATCACCAACGGTTGGAAGAGCGTCACTAATGGCATTAATATTTAACTCAACATAACGCTCAGCAGCGTTTTGAAGCTCTTGAATCTCCCTTGCGGCTTTGCGGTCAATAGCATCCTGTTGCCAATCATCAAAAATTGCTGCACCAGCGGCAAAGAGAATACTCAACACACCCACTGTTAGAAGAAGTTCTAACAATGAAAAGCCGGATTGTGTGTTTCTAAATTTTTTTCTCATCATATATCAAAATCGTCTATACATGCCTCAATACTTGGGTATGTGAATGTTGGTGGCCCAATCGCGGCCAAATTCGTACATTGAATAAGCGCACGGCGGCGTGGACAATCCCCTATGCACCGTGCACCGTTTGCGCCGTCAGTGATATCAATACGCGGAATCGCGGGGCCGCTTCCCGCACGGACAGTATCAATCAAATTGGCTGAGTTTAGATTCCCGCTGATATCTAATGACTGTCCTCTCACATCACCGGCAATCACAGAAAATCCGCCAATATCAGTCGTTCCTGAAACATTGACCGTTGTTAATTCCACAACACCAGCAACATCTGCGTTATTCCCGACATTGATGACCGTATTTGCGCCATCGCCACGCGTTATTCTGTTTGCACTGATTCTCGAATTTGACTGCATCACGTTCGTATTCGTCATATCACCGGAAATGCTTACCTCTGATGATTGTAGCTGTGCGTTGATAACAGATTGATTGAACGCTGCATTACCTGCAATCACATTTCCTGAAACAACGCTATCTGCTCCGCCGCCTGTGCGCGAAACGGATATATTTTTATCGACATTCAAACCACCACTAACAACCGTATCCCCATTGAAAACCTTTCCATCACCACGCTCTACAGATAAATTGCCGACAGCTTCAAAATCATGTGTATCGACAGCAATCAAACCGCCGCTGCGCACATCGTCACCTCCCTGAGGATCAATAAGAATGGCAGAAGTGTTGATAATATTATTAACACGTGTGATGTCGCGACGGTTATCAACAACCGACCCAACATCATCATCCATTGCACCACAAAAATCAGTATCTTCCGTTCCGGTCGTGTCCGAAGAAATCTCGATTAGCTGACTTGGATCTGCGGAACAGTCATGCATATTTCCCATTTCCAAATCCGTAAACATGGTTTGGACATCTGGCTGTTCCGGTTGGGGAAAACGCATCATCGCCCGTGTATCAAAATTAACTGCGCGCCAAGTTGGAATTACAAATGATCCTGGTGTAAACGCAGCGCCCGTCAAATTAATATAATCCATAGTATCAAGGCATCCTGTATCCCAAACGGCAACAGTATCACCGCCCCCTTCGCATGAACCAGTAACATTTACTGTACCGCTGTAAACAGGGGCAGATACGGCAACATCCTCTGCACGGATAGCTTGAACAATATATTGGATAATATTTGTATCAGTTTTGTCAGTATCTTCAAAAATAACATAGGCCGTAGGAACCGTTGTTGGGTCGGCCGGGTTTCCATCAATTGGGTAATTTGCCAACCAAATACGAATAGGATGGCCAACAGCATTCACATCTTCACCTGTAGCATTTGTTCGTCCGTAATTGGGTGGTAATAAGCCTGCGTTAATCAAATCAGTAATTGTAATTAATTCAGGCCCACTCCCGCTTAGCGCAAGTTCGTTAACCATATTGGGACGGGCACTATACTCATTGCGCGCAAATATACGCGCAGCACGAGCAATTTGAGCACCTTCTATCCCCGCAAGTTCGGCTTCACGGCGAACATGTTCCCCTTTTTGGATAAAGCTTAGGGATGCCAAAACGCTTGATAACACACCCGCAAAAATCAACGCCAATGCGAGTGAGAAGCCCTTTTGTGAATGTGTGTGCCCAAGCATAATTACCCCTATTTATATTATTATTGTGTCACGGAAGAGTTAATATTATCTAAAATTTTAAGAAAATAAAAAGCCGCCCCTGATGGAGCGGCTTAATTAATTGATTTTACTGTATAATATTAGTCAAACGTCCATGTAATATCGACACCATCACTGCATTCAGCAACAACTGTAGCAACATTTGGGTCTTCAATATCTGTTACACCAATGGCCAAATTGACAAAATCGCTGTCATCTGTGCTGTATTCAACACCAAGCTTGGCGCAAATCTCATCTGGTACTTCTTCGAATGTAATATCGAATTCATCTGCATTTGTACCATTTACGACCACAACGACATCGGTATTAAATGGTGTTCTGATGACACCGGGGCCTGTTGTATATTGTGCAGGCACAGACTGGGTACTGGTTAAAACCGTGTTATCAAGCCCCGTATACGTATTTTCACCTTGGAATATACGTTGTGTTTCTTGCTTAAGAACATTCAACAGACGAAGCGATTCATTCACCTCAGCATTTTGTGAGATATTTCTATAGATGGCCAGACCCGCCAAAATCAAAATAGCACCAACCGCAACAACAAGCAGGAGTTCCAAGAGTGAAAATCCCTTTTGTGTTCTCAATTTTTGTAAAATCATTTTTAACATCCTCCTTAAAAAAAGCCCTTTTATGGTCACACGAAAAACCACTGCATTCTTCTGATATTGTGACGTGTTTAACCAAACTGTCAAGCTAGTATACACAACCATATTAGTTTGGATCCCGAAGATTAATATATGGTAAACACAACCATAAAAATGATTATGTTCTTGCCTGAATTTGCTGGAAAATATCATAAAATGCCGTAATCAAACATCCGATGACAATGGCGATCATCATCAGGATGACAACATTGACGACTTTCATGGTCACTTCAACAGTATCAACCAGCGAATCAACCCATGATCGCGTAATCCAAATCAAATTTTGATCGAAACCTCTAAGATTGGCATATACCTGAAGGTCGCTAATGATTTCCTCATCAGGAAATTTGTAACCCGACTTGTATAATGCGTCACCCAGATTATCCCCCGCAGTAATGAACCGAATGAGCGAACGGATGCGTTGCGCTAGGTAAGGGTCAGATTGTTTAGAGATACGCCCCAGTGACACCTCGTCCAGTTTAACACCTGAGGCCATCATCGATGAAATTGCTAATAAAAAAGACGAGCCCTGCCACATTCTGTAGAGACTCCATGGTGGGATTTTATCAAAACTAACCCGTGCCTTAGAGGTCCAACGAGGCATAGAATAAATTATGATCAGCATAATCACAATGAGAACAACAAATATTAAAAAAGAATAACTGCGGATAAACTGGGCTGCCATCGCCACTGCATATGAAACGCCGACCCATTCCTCAACGGGAATAATCTCTTCAAATGTAGGAATAACCTGATAAGATGACAATAACATCGCCGCAATCAACATAGCGATCAGCACCATAGGATAGGCTGCGGATCCGATAATTGCCTTTTTAACCTTGGCCTGCTGTTCGATTGATTCTGCGGTGTTTTCCAATGCCTCGACCAATCGTCCAGAGTTAGAGCCAGTCTCCAAAAGAATTGCTTCAGAACTTGGTATATATTGTGACAGAACTTGACCAAAGTTTGCGCCGTTTTCTATATTGCGGATCCATCTGCGAAAAAGAGTTGGCATCACACTGGATCGCCCGCGTTCAGATATTTTTGCAATCTGAGCCATCGCCGTATTCAGTGGTACACCATTACCCAATAATTGCGCTAATTTTTTATAAAATTTATATCGGGCATCTGTCCCGAATTCCATTTTTACTGAGAGGTCAAAAAGAAAGCTTGGCAACTCCATTAGTTGTCTAACCCCTTTCCGGAACGGTCAATGGCCCCAAAATACGCTCTGCATCATGAGGATCAACATCTCCGGCACGAACACGGTCAATCATATGTTCCATA